>NZ_JBEXNT010000217.1:0-9899 GCF_040611255.1 Kitasatospora sp. NPDC002965
CGGAGCGCCCGGCCAGTTCGGCGACCGGGTGGGCGGCGTAGAACTCGGCGCGGATCCGGCGTTCGGTGGCCTCCTGTGGCGGTGGCGGTGGCGGTGGGCGCGGTGGCGGCGGTGCGCGCCGGCGTGGTGGGCGCCGTCGGTGCGGCGGGCCGGGCGGACGCCCGCGTGGGTGTCGCCGTGGCAGCTGCCGTCGTACGGGCCGCGGCGGTGCGCGCCGCTGCCGTGGGCGTCGCCGTGGGCTTCGCCGTCGTGGACGCCGCGAAGGCGGCGGCCGAGCCGGCCGACGACCCGGCGGCGAGGACGAGCGCGGCGACGGCGCCCGCCGCCGGCCTACCGGCGCGGGCACGTCTGCTGACGTGGAGTGACCTCTGCTGCACACCGCGAACGTACCCGGGCGCCCGCCGCCCCGCCCTGCCCGCTGCTCCGTCCGGGCCCGTCCCCGGAGCCGCCGGGCGCCGCCGGGCGCCGCCCGGTGCCGTCCGTGGACCCGTGGCGGTGCGGCCGGGGCTCCCGCCCGTGGGCCCGCCGGGATGCGGGGGACGCAAGCCCGGGCGGTGCTGGTACGGTTCGGAACCATGTTCGCTCCTCGTGCGTGACCGACCCGCCACGACCGCGCCCGTTCGACCGGCGCGGCGCTCCGGTGTCCCCGTACGCACCCGGGCCGAGGGCCGTCACGCCCCGCCCGGTTCTCCCGAGGAACGATCCCGTGTCCACGCCTTCCCCCGCGCCCGCGCGCACCCCGTCCGACGGCGCCTCCCGCCGTCCCTCCTACCGCGCCGTGCTCGGCGCACCGCACGCCCGCCGCACCTTCGCCGCCGCCCTGCTCGGCCGCCTCTCCTACGGGACGGTCCCGCTGGCGCTGCTGCTCGCCGTCCGCGACGCCACCGGTTCGTACTCGGCGGCCGGCGTGGCCATGGCCCTGTTCGCGCTGGCCAGCGTGCTCCTCTCGCCGGCCAGGGCCGCCCTGGTCGACCGGTACGGACCCCGGCGCGCCCTGCCGCCGATGGCCGGCCTGTACGCCGCACTGCTCCTGGCCGTGGCCGGCGCCACCGCGAGGCCGGGGGTCGAGCCGCCGGCCGTCGGGATCCTGGTGGTCGCCGCCGGGGCCTGCACGCCGCCGCTCGGACCGGTCATGCGGACGCTCTGGCGCCGGCTGCTGCCCGACCCGGCACTGCTCCGCCGCGCCTACAGCCTGGACGGGGTGGCCGAGGAACTGCTCTTCGTCACCGGGCCGTTGCTGGTCGGCGTGCTGCTCCCGGTCGTCGGCCCGGCCGGTGCCGTGGCGGTGGGCGCGGCCCTGGTCCTCGCCGGGACGCTGCTGCTGGTCGCGGCTCCGGCCGCTGCCCGAGCACCCTCGGTCGACGCGCCCTCGGCCGACGCGCCTGCGGTGGTTCCGCCCGAGG
This sequence comes from Kitasatospora sp. NPDC002965, assembly GCF_040611255.1. Taxonomy (NCBI): domain Bacteria; kingdom Bacillati; phylum Actinomycetota; class Actinomycetes; order Kitasatosporales; family Streptomycetaceae; genus Kitasatospora; species Kitasatospora sp. NPDC002965. The sequence goes on from NZ_JBEXNT010000217.1 coordinate 1,404, forward strand.
TCACCGCGACCGGGACCGCTCCCGCCGGGACCGCCCCCGCCCGGACCGCTCCGGCCGTACCGCCGGCCGCCGGGCAGGCCACCGACGGTGGGCCCCGGGGCGGGCGGCTCGGCGGCGGGGGAGAGCTGCGCCGCGCGGTGCTCGCGGCAGCCGTGACCGGTCTCGCGCTCGGCGCGCTCGACCTGATGGTGGTCGTCTCCGCCGAGCAGCAGGGCCGTCCGGGGGCGGTCGGCTGGGTGCTGGCGGCTCTCTCGGCGAGCAGTGCCGTCGGAGGTCTCGCCCTCGGCGCGCTCGACCGGCCGATGTCCAACGCGGCCCGGTTGCCGCTGTTGACCGCCGGCCTGGGACTGTCGCTGGCCGTCGCGGGGCTCGCACCGAACCTCCTCCTGCTCGGCGCGGGTGTCGCGCTCGCCGGACTCTTCGTCTCACCCGCCGTCACCACCGCCTACCTGGTGGCGGACGAGGCGGTCGCACCCGACGCCCGGACCCGGGCCGGGGCCTGGGTGAACACCGCGCTCAACGCCGGTTCGGCCGGCGGTGCCGCGACCGTCGGCCTGCTGGTCGGACAGCTGCCGCTGCCCCTCTGTTTCGCCCTCGCCGCGGCCCCGGCCCTCCTCGCCGTGCCGCTGCTCGCCGCGCCGGCCTTCCGCGGGCGCGACTTTGGTGGCGGTCGCCCGCTCCGAAAGTCGGATTCGGGTGACGACCCGGCGCTCTAGCGTCCGGGGAATGAAGAACCTGCTCGGATTCGTGAGCTTCGTCCTCGTGGTCGGAGGCATCAGCGGTCTCGTCTCGGACCACCTCTGGGGCCTGCACGTCTTCGGCTTCCTGCGCTACCTGATCCCCACCGGGTACGAGACGGTGGGCTACCTGGTGATGATCGTCCTGGGCGCGGCCCTCGCCGGGGTGGTGGCCCTCCTCGACCGCGGGGGGCGCGACGACTGACGCGGACCCTCCGGTCCCCCGTTGGGCGACGGGAGTGAAACTCGTTCGTGGACATCCCGGCCGACGGCCCCGCCTGAGGAGGACGGCGCGCCCCGCCGCGCACGATCGGGCGAGGATCTCATCGGATGAGGAGTACATATGATCAAGAAGATCGTCGTCGCCGCCGCTGCCGGCGGCCTGGTGCTCGCGGGTGCGAGCACGGCCGTCGCAGGCTCGGGCGCCCACCACGGGTACGGCGGCCACGTCGACCGGAAGCCCGTCGCCGGCTGCGCCGTCGGCGGAGACGCCGGCGTGGCGAACATCTGCGGCAATACGAACGTCTACAGCCCCAACATTCTGGGCGGCCTCCTCAACCTGTTCCCCACGCCCCCGGTCAACGGTGGCGGAGGCGGGGGCAACAACGGCGGAGGCGGGGGCAACAACTGACCCCGACCGCCGCCGTCCCGCCCACTCCCTGACCCGGGTGACCGGGCCGGGGGCCTGCCGGGTGTCACGCATCCACGGGCCGGGCCCGGGCCGCCGTCGGCGTCCCGGGCCCGGCCCGTGGCGCCAGCGTCCAGACGGCTTCTCACGGGAGGTGACGCAAGTGCCGGGCGGGCACGGTGCAACCACGTCCCGACTTTGGCCGGCTTCAGTGGGCGTCCGCAGCGCTGTTGCGAAGAATCGCTCCATCCTCGGCCCTCCGTGCCAGATGTCGTCGAAGGGGAAGGATGATCCGACACAGGCGCGGGTCCCGGTCCTCGACGATCTTCCTGACCCGCTCGGAATCTGCTTCAGGGGATGATCCGGTGGGTGACCACTGTCGACGATCGCACCTCATGGAACAGGGTGTACTGCCTCGTTCGGGCCACGGGTGGGGCTGACCCGGCCCCCGCCGCGGGCGGGACGGGGCAGGGGGTTCCCGGGGGACGCCGCTGGGCAGGGTGAGGGCGAACGGTCGGGCGCCGTCCGTCCGATCCGGTGGCGAGCCGCGACCAGGGAGGGCCGCATGACCTTGCAGGCGTACGGGCACATCGCACACCGTCAGGTCGAGGTGAACGGAGTCCGGCTGCACGTCGCGGAACAGGGGGAGGGGCCGCTCGTCCTGCTCCTGCACGGGTTCCCGGAGAGCTGGTACTCCTGGCGGCACCAGTTCGCCCCGCTCGCCGCGGCGGGCTACCACGTGGTCGCCGTCGACCAGCGCGGCTACGCCCGCAGCGAGCAGCCCGAGTCCGTCGACGCCTACACGCTGCTCCACCTGGTCGGCGACGTCGGCGCCCTGATCGGCGCCCTCGGCGAGGAGCGGGCCGTCCTGGTCGGCCACGACTGGGGCGCCCCCGTCGCCTGGACCACCGCCACCCTCCGCCCCGACCTGGTGCGCGCGGTCGCGGGGCTGAGCGTGCCGCCGCTGCCGACGCTCGGGCTGCCGCCGCTGGCGCAGCCCCGACAGCTGTACGGCGACGGCTTCTACCAGATCTACTTCCAGCGCCCCGGCGTCGCCGACGCCGAACTGGCGGAGGACCTGCACTCCACCTTCCGCCGCATGCTCGTCGGCGGATCCGGTGACCGCCCCGGCTCCGAGCGGCCGCAGGCCTGGACGGTGCCCGAAGGACGGACCCTGCTCGACACCCTCCCCGATCCGGAGACGCTGCCCGGCTGGCTCTCCGCGTCCGACATCGAGGCCTTCGTCGCCGACTACGCCGAGCACGGCGAGCGCGCCTTCACCGGCGGCCTCAACTGGTACCGCAACATCGACCGCAACAACGAGCTGCTCGCGGGCCTCGTCGGCCGCCTGGTCGAGGTGCCGGCCCTCTACGTGGTCGGCGACCGGGACATGGTGTCGGCGATGATCCCCGAGGAGGCGCTGCGCCGGCTGCTCGACGCCATGGCACCCAAGCTGTACCGGCACGTCACGCTCCCGGGGGCCGGGCACTGGACGCAGCAGGAGCGGCCGGCGGAGGTGACGGCGGCCCTGCTCGACTTCCTCCGGCACCTGGACGGCTGAGCGGACCGGCCCGTCGGACCTGCTCGTCGGACCTGCTCGTCGGACCTACTCGTCGGACCGGCGGGCTCGTCAGACCGGTAGCAGGTGGGCGATGAAGTCGCCCAGGCGGCGGGAGTTGCGGCAGGAGTGCATCTCCACCACCTCGGCGTACACGCGGGCGGCGGAGTCGCCGGTACCCCAGAGGGAGCGCTGCTCGGGATTCAGCCAGTAGACGCGGCGGGCCCGGGCGGCGATCAGGCGGAGCGCGGGCACGTTGGGATCGCGGTGGTTGTTCCGGGCGTCGCCGAGGACCAGCACGCTGGTGCGCGGGCCGACGGCGTCCAGGTGGTCGTCGGCGAACTCGCCGAGCGCCGAGCCGTAGTCGCTGTTGCCGTGGTAGCCCGTCACCCGGGCCTCGGTGAGGATCCGGCGGGCCAGTGCGGCGGGGTCGGCGCCGCCCCGGGTGAGCAGCCCGGTCACCTCGGCGGTGCGGTTGACGAAGGCGAACACCCGGACCTTGCTGAACTGGTCGCGCATCGCCTGGACGAGCAGCATGGTGAAGTCGGCGAAGCCCGCGACCGAGCCGGAGACGTCGCAGAGCAGCACCAGTTCCGGCCGGGCCGGCCGGCGCAGCCGGTACGCGGGGCGCAGTGGGACGCCGCCGGTGGAGAGCGAGCGGCGCAGGGTGCGGCGCAGGTCGATCCGGCCGCGCGCCGCCCGGCGTCGGCGCGCGGCCGTCCTGGTGGCCAGCTTCCGGGCCAACGGGTGGACGGTGCGCCGAAGTTCGGCGAGCTGGTCGCGGCCGGCGGCGAGGAAGTCGATCCGGTCGACGGTGGGCGCGACGGCCCGCGCGGCGACCTGTTCGGTGCCGCGGAGCTCGGCCGCCCGGCGGCGTGCCTCGGTGGCGACCATGGCGCGGAACCCCTGGATGCGGCGCCGGATCTCGTCGGGGAGGAGGTGGTCGGCGACGTCCGCGCCGTCCGGGCCGGTGCCGTCGGGGTCGCGGACGGTGCCCGCTCGCAGCGCCGCGAGGACGCGGGCCAGCAGGGTTTCGGGCGCGAGCCGGCCGAGCGCCTGGTAGGCGGACCAGCCGCTGGTGCCGGGCGTTGCGGATCCGCCGCCGCCGGTGCCGTACCGGCCGAACGCGGCCACCACCTCGCCCGCGAGGCTGGCCTGGGCGGCCCGGTCGTCGGCGGCGAGTGCGGCGGCCAGCCGGGCCCGGAGGTCCTCGCGGAGCGCGGCGTCCTCGGCGGAGGGGTTCGGGGCGGAGGGGTTCGGGGCGGAGGGGTCCGGGGCGTGCGGCGCGCCTTCGGTGTCCTGGGCCGCGTTCCGGCGTACGGCCTCCGGGGCGCCGACGCCGAGCGGGAAGAACAGGTCGAAGGCGGCGTCGAAGACCGGCCGTTGCCCGTCGGACCGCAGCAGGGCGGCGGCCAGGCCGGCCCGGACCTGCTCGCGTTCGGCGAGGCCGAGGACGTCGAGCACGGCTGCCGCGTCCACCGTCTCGGCCGGGCCGATCCGCAGGCCGTGGCCGCGCAGCGACCGGACGAAGGCGGTCAGCCGGGCGGCGAGGTCGGCGGCCGGCGTGGTGCCGGCGCCGGGGGTGGCGGTGGCGTCGGCGGTGCGGTCCGGCGGGAGGCTCATGCCAGGGTGAGCTTCTGTGCGGCCTTCACCACATCGTCCTGGTGTTTGAGGATGACACCGAGGGTGGATCGGACGAGTGCCTCGTCAAGGGTGTCGGCGCCGAGCGCGAGCAGGGTGCGGGCCCAGTCGACGGTCTCCGCCACGGACGGCGCCTTGCGCAGTTCCATGGTCCGCAGTGCGCCGACCACCCGGACCAGTGAGTCGGCCAGCGCCGAGTCCAGACCGGGCACCTTCAGCCGGACGATGCGGCGCTCCAACTCGGCCTCCGGGTAGTCGAGGTGGAGGAAGAGGCAGCGGCGGCGCAGGGCCTCGGAGAGCTCCCGGGTGGCGTTGGAGGTGAGCAGGACGAACGGTCGTCGGGTCGCGGTGATGGTGCCCAGTTCCGGGACGGTGACCTGGAAGTCGCTGAGCACTTCGAGCAGCAGCGCCTCCACCTCGACGTCGGCCTTGTCCATCTCGTCGATCAGCAGCACGGTCGGCTCGTCGCCGCGGATGGCGGTGAGCAGGGGGCGGGTGAGCAGGAACTCCTCGCCGAAGATGTCGGTGCGGGCCCCGTCCCAGCCCTCGTCCCGCCCGGCGGTGATCCGGAGCAGCTGTTTGGCGTGGTTCCACTCGTAGAGCGCGCGGGCCTCGTCGATGCCCTCGTAGCACTGGAGCCGGACCAGCCGGGCGCGGCCGATCGCGGCGACGGCCTTGGCGAGCTCGGTCTTGCCGACCCCGGCCGGGCCCTCCACCAGGAGGGGCTTGCCGAGCCGGTCGGCGAGGAAGACGGTGGTGGCGACCCCGGTCGAGGCCAGGTAGCCCGCCTCGGCCAGCCGCGCGGCGGTGTCGGCCACCGACTCGAAGAACCCCGTGCCCTCGCCGCCCATGCGTGCTCCACTCCCGGTCGCTCACGGTGCCTGTCGCCAGCACCCTACCGGTGGGTCACTTCGCTGTCGCGTGCCGAACGGCGTGCGGCGACCGGAGTCGCCGCACGCCGCGCGCAGGTGCCGAGGGCCCTGCCGGGGGCGATCAGTTGATGTAGATGTGCGGGTTGCCGGGCACCGAGCTGTCGGTCACCGGCCCGTAGGTCGCGCTGAAGTACCCGGTCGCGAAACAGGTGCTCGGGCCGGAGACCTTCGGGAACGCCTGGGAGCTGAAGCCGATGGTCTGGCCGACGTTGCTGGTGGTGCCGGCGATGCTGCCCGGCGCGCGGTAGACGCAGGTGATGGTGCCGAGGACGGTCTTCAGCACCACCGTGGTCTGCAGCGGCCCGGCCGCGGTCGGGCTGAGGCTGACCGGGTTGCCGGCCGCGTCGCTGACCGAGTTGGTGTACGGCAGGTTGTTGACCGTGATGCTCTGCACGCTGGTCACGCCGATCACGTTGGCGGTGCAGGAGCCGAAGGTGTGGCTGTTGAGCTGCTCGGTGGCCACGCCCGGGGCGGCCGGGTTGCTGGTCACGGTCGCGGAGAACGACGAGGTGGCGCACTTGATGCCGCTCGTCCCGGTCGCGCTGGAGTAGAAGGTGGCGTAGCTGCCGGCCACCAGGTTGGCGGTGAGGACGTCGCCGACGGCGACGTTCGGACCGCCGGGGGCGGTGTGGGTGAGCACGGCGGGGCCGGCGGCCTGGGCGGGGGTGACGGTGCCGGCGGCCAGCACCGCGGCGGCGGCGAGGGCGGCGGTACCGAGGGTTCGGCGGATGCGCATGAGGGTGTGCCTCTCTCCTGGCGGAGTCGGGTGGGGGGAGCCCGTGAGGTCGCGTGGGGGTGGCGTGCGGCGGTGGCCGGCCGATGAGCGACCGCGACGGGGTGGTGCGGGTGGTGGGGCACCGCGGACGGTGACTCGGCGGGCCCGGCGCCACGGGCCCGCCCGTACGGCGAGGCAGGTCGAGGTACCTGGCGGCACGGCGCCGTGGTACGGCGGGGAGCCGGGCGGTACGTCGACGTACGTCGGGTACGGCGGCAGTACGGCGAGGAGGGTGCGGGTGGTGCGGATGGCGCGCGAAGGGTACGGGTGGTGCGTGGGCACGCCGGGTGCACGTCGGCGGCTGCCACCGCCGGGCATGCGTTCGCCATACTGGACAGTCGGAACGCGTGCGGGTCTCCGGCGGCCTGGCCGCAGATTGGAAACCCGTCAGTGTTGTAAACCGGACGTCGCGTCAATGTCAAGACAAAACACAGGAGTTGGCGATGAAACCGGAGTCAGCTACTCGTCGTGGGGACGTTCTCCTGCCCGGCGCGCGCACCGGCCGGGACCCGGCCCGATCGATCAAACGCGGTCCGAGCCAGCTGCCGCCCGACGTGGTCGCCGCCACCCAACGGGAGCGGCTGCTCGACGGGTTGGTGCACACGGTGGCGCAACACGGCTACCAGCGAGCCACGGTGAGCGACATCTGCCGCGCGGCGGGGGTGACCAGACCGGTCTTCTACGAGCTGTTCACCGGCAAGGAGGACGCCTTCCTGGCCGCTCACCGGCACGGGACGGGGGTCGTGATCCGCCGGATGGCGGCGGCCTTCGCGGTGGCGCCGGACTGGTGCACCGGGATCCGCGAGGCGCTCCGGGCGATGCTCGAACTGCTGGCCGGGGTGCCGGCCTTCGCCACCATGGCGGTGATCGAACTGGACGCCGTGGGGCCGGCCGGGCGCCGCGAGCGGGACCAACTCCTCACCCGGTTCCGGGCCTTCTTCGCCGAGGTGCCGCAACTTCCCGACGGGGTGGCGGCGGAGGCGATGGTCGACGCGGTCGTCGGCGGCGTGTACAGCATGCTCCAGCGCTGCATCGACGCCGGGCGGACGGAGGAACTGCCGAGCCTGCTACCGATGTTGAGCCTGTTCTGTCTGGCGCCGTTCCTCGGTCCGGAGGAGGCGGCGCGGCGCCTTGCGGCGGTTCCGGCGCCGCCGGAGCCCGGTGCGCCGGAGCCGTCGTCCCCGACCGGGTCGGGCCCGGTCGGGGGTGCCCCGGACCGGGTCCGAGCGGTCGATGATCCTTCGTGCACCCGTATTGACCCCTTGAATACCGGGCAGTAGCTTCCCAGTTACCCACTGCGGATCCGACGGCCCGCCCCGCTGCCGAGAGGCGGTCCACCCGGCCGGTCCGCAGAACGCTGTCCGCGCCAGGACAACGTGCCTGTGCCTGCCCGTCCACCGTTCGAGGGAGCACACATGGCCACGTCCGATGACGCAGCCCGCACCACCGAGACCACCGAGACCGCCGAGGCGCCCACCGGGTTCAGAGGACGGGTCCGGCTGAAGCGCACCGCGCTGATGGCCGTTCCCGCCGTCGCCGCCGGCGCCCTGCTGATGACCCTGACCGCGCAGGGCGTGCTCGCCGCCCAGTTCGCCATCTCCGGCATGCCGTTCACCGTCACGGCCGACAGCCTGGACGGCGTCGGCTTCGAGCAGTTCGGCAGCCTGGACCACATGATCGAGAACAGTCCCAACGAGGGGGACACCGGCGGGCAGGTGCTGGTCGCCGTCTCCGCGATCAAGGAAGCCTCGCTCACCAGGCTCTGCCAGAGCGTGGACCTCGGCGGCATCAACCTGCTGATCAAGGCCGGGGACGCCGGGACGCCCGTCACCGCCACCGACCTCACGACCGACTCCGATCTGCTCTCGGGCGACGCGGAGTTCAAGAACATCGAGATCGGCGGTGACGCGAGCACCTACACCAAGGCCGGCGTCAAGGGCCTGCCGGGCGTCTTCGGGCAGCAGGCCGACACCGTGAAGATCCGCAACCTGCGGCAGCACAACTACGCCACCACGGCCGGGGCCTTCAAACTGCCCAACCTCCGGCTGACCTTCAGCTCGGAGGGCTGCTGACGGTGGCCGAGCCCGAACCCGCCGCAGGACCCGCACCCGGGAACGCCTCCGCCGGGCACGACCGCCACCGGGTCTCAAGGCCCGGTGCTCACGGCCCGGTGCTCACGGCCCGGGGGTCGGGGCAGGGCCCGGTGACGCACCCTCCTGGCAGAC
>NZ_JBEXNT010000218.1:0-9779 GCF_040611255.1 Kitasatospora sp. NPDC002965
TTTTCTGTTTTTATTCGTTTTCAAATCCCTTCTGGGCGGGCGCGAACACCGGGGGGGGGGGGTGCCGGACCGCCCGGCTCCCCGCCCCGCCGGCGGGTTCAGCGCAGCAGCCCGGCGTCCATCCCGGACGCCTCCGGGGGCAGCGCGACCAGTCCCAGCTCGGCCGGCGAGGCCAGCCTCGGATGGGCCGGCAGCACCCGGACGGTGTAGCCGAACGGACCGGTGCGGCAGAGCTCCAGGGAACCCTCGTACCTCGTCCGCCCGTCGAGGTCGGGCCCGCCGACCGGCTTGAGGGCGAGCAGGCAGCCGTCCGAGATCCGGTCCGACTCGTCGACCCGGCCGGAGACGGCCTGCACCTCGACGTCCGCGGGTTCCAGCGGACCGAGCGCGACCTGCACCCGCAACGCCAGCGAACTCCCCAGTTCCTGCGCCTCGTCCGGGCAGTCCGCCTCGACGTGCTCCACCCGGACGGCCGGCCAGCCCTCCCGGACCCTGGCCTTCCAGGCGGCCAGTTCACGCGCTCCGGCGTGCGGGACGGCGGTCGGCCCGGTCCCCAGGCCCCCCGCCTCGCCGACGACGCCGGTCTCCGCCGCCGCCCCGACGACCCCTGCCGTCCCGACGATCCCTGCCGTCCCGACGGCCGGGCCGGCCGCCGCCAGCTCGCGCTGGGCGACCGCCGCCGGGGCGTAGAGCCGCTCCACGTACTCGCGGACCATCCGGCCCGCCAGCACCTTGGGACCGAGGGTCACCAGGGTGTGCCGGACCATCGCGATCCACCGGTGCGGCAGCCCGTCGCCGCCCCGGTCGTAGAAGCGGGCGGCCACCTGCTCCTCGATCAGGTCGTACAGCGCGGCGGCCTCGATGTCGTCCCGCCGCTCGGCCTCCCGGCTCTCCGGGTCGAGCACCCCGTCGCCGGTGTCGGCCGTGGGGATCGCCCAGCCGTTCTGGCCGTCGAACCACTCGTCCCACCAGCCGTCCAGCACGGACAGGTTGAGGCAGCCGTTGAGCGCCGCCTTCATCCCCGAGGTGCCGCAGGCCTCCAGCGGGCGGAGCGGGTTGTTGAGCCAGACGTCGCAGCCCGGGTAGAGGTGCCGGGCCATCGCCATGTCGTAGTCGGGCAGGAAGACGATCCGGTGCCGGACGGCCGGGTCGTCGGCGAAGGCCACCATCTGCTGGATCAGCCGCTTGCCGCCGTCGTCGGCCGGGTGGGCCTTGCCGGCGACCACGATCTGGACCGGCCGGGTCGGGTGCAGCAGCAGGGCGCGCAGGCGCTCCGGGTCGCGGAGCATCAGGGTGAGCCGCTTGTACGAGGGCACCCGGCGGGCGAACCCGATGGTGAGGACGTCCGGGTCGAGCACCGAGGCGACCCAGCCGAGTTCGGCCTCACCGGCGCCGCGCTGGCGCCAGGAGGCGCGCAGCCGGCGGCGGGCCTCGTCGACCAGCTGGGCGCGCAGGGTGCGGCGCAGCTCCCAGATCTCGGTGTTGCCGATCCGCTCCAGGCCGGTCCAGCGCTGGGTGTCGCCGGTGGTCATGGCCGCCTCGGCGCGGTCCGCGCCGATCTCGGCGGCGCCGAGCCGGACCACCGCCGGGTCGATCCAGGTCGCCGCGTGGACGCCGTTGGTGACGGAGGTGATCGGGACGTCGGCGGTGTCGAACCCTGGCCAGAGGCCGCTGAACATGGACCGGCTGACCTCGCCGTGCAGGGTGGAGACGCCGTTGGCGCGCTGGGCGAGCCGCAGACCCATGGCAGCCATGTTGAACAGCTTGGGGTCGCCGCCGCGCCAGCTCTCGGCGCCGAGTGCGAGGACCTGCTCGACCGGGACGCCGGGCAGGGCGGTGTCGCCGCCGAAGTGCCGGGCGACCAGGTCGCGGTCGAACCGGTCGATGCCGGCCGGGACGGGCGTGTGGGTGGTGAAGAGGGTGCCGGCCCGGACCGATTCCAGGGCCGCCGCGAAGTCGAGTCCGGCGTCGGCGACGAGCTCGCGGATCCGCTCGACGCCGAGGAAGCCGGCATGGCCCTCGTTGGTGTGGAAGACCTCGGGGGCGGGGTGGCCGGTGAGCCGGCCGTAGGCGCGGACGGCGCGGACACCGCCGATCCCGAGCAGCATCTCCTGAAGGAGCCGGTGCTCGCTCCCGCCGCCGTAGAGGCGGTCGGTGACGTCGCGCTCGGCGGGCGAGTTGGCCTCGATGTCGGAGTCGAGCAGCAGCAGCGGGACGCGCCCGACCTGGGCCTTCCAGACGTGCGCGGCCAGGGTGCGGCCGCCGGGCAGCGCGAGGTCGATCCGGCAGGGGGTGCCGTCGGTCTCGCGGAGCAGGGTGACGGCCAGCTCGTCCGGGTCGAGCAGCGGGTAGCGCTCCTGCTGCCAGCCGTCCCGGTCGAGGGACTGCCGGAAGTAGCCGTGCCGGTAGAAGAGCCCGACGCCGATGATCGGGACGCCGAGGTCGCTCGCGGCCTTGAGGTGGTCCCCGGCGAGGATGCCGAGGCCGCCGGAGTACTGGGGCAGCGCGGCGGCGATGCCGTACTCGGGCGAGAAGTAGGCGACGGCGGCGGGCAGCGGGACGTCGGCCGCCTGCCCGGCCGACTGGTACCAGCGCGGGCCGGCCAGGTACTCCCGGAGGTCGTCGGCGAGGTCTCCGAGTCTGCGCAGGAAGCGCCGGTCGGTGGCGAGCGCGGCGAGCCGGGCGGCCGGGACCTCCCCGAGCAGTCGCACCGGGTCCTCGCCGGTCGCGGCCCAGACCTCCGGGTCCACGGACCGGAAGAGGTCCCTGGTCTCGGGGTGCCAGGACCAGCGCAGGTTGAGGGCCAGCTCGTGCAACGGCTGGAGTTGTTCGGGCAGGACGGTGCGGACGGTGAATCTGCGGATTGCCTTCACGGCGTGAAGCGTAGCCGCGGGCACTGGCATGATGGTGCGTCAGTTGGTCTATTCGACCTCCGTTCGGCCTATTGATGAGATCGCATTCGGCGCATTGGGCTGCACGGGGGGCGCACGAGGCGCACTTTTCCGGGGGCCGCGCCACCAATACGTGAACACGGCGGAAAAGATCCTTTTCCGGTGACGGTTCCGACCCCGATCACGCCCGAAACTACTGTCATACCGCTGCGAAAGTCGTGTCGCCGATGCGACGATGAGCCAGGGTCGTTGATGCTTCGGGGTGTGCGGAGACGGGTGGCGCTCCCCCGAGAAGCAGCACGTCCGAATCCTTTTCGCGTTGACCGTTCCCCTTCTTCCTTGGTCCATTCGGCGCTCACCGCGCACCGACGCGTGTCCTCGGACTCGGCCTGCTCGTTCACGGGTGGGTTGGGTCGCCCAGGGGTGTGCCCCGAGAGGCGTGCGCCGGGACGCGCGCGGGCTCTCGGGGGTCCCGCCACGGGCTCGGCGGGAGCGGGGCAGGTTGCCGGGGACGGCGGCGCGGGCAGGCTTCCGGTCGCACGTCCTCCCCACCCAGCAGTCCTCCCGGTACTCCCCTGGCCCCGCCGGCCCGCGGGAGCTGCCGCCGATCTCGGGCAGGAGTTTGGCATGCACGGCGACACGCGGGACCAGTCCACACCGGTGGCCGACAGCCCCGACGCAGCGGTCGCGGAATCGGCCGGACGGATGGATTCTGACATCCGGACAGACGCGTCGATGCCGGGTCCCCGGGGAGCCGGGGCTATCCGTACGGAGCGAGCGGACGAACCGGCCCGACAACCCGGGGCCGAGGAGAGCCGACCCGCGGCACCGCGCAAGCGCACCACCACCACACGGCGCAGCGCGACCGCCGCCGAGCCCGCCACCGCGAAGGCCGGGACCGGCACCGAGCCGGTCGGCCGCGGCGCCGCGACACGCAAGCCCGCCGCCGGAAAACCCGTCACGAGCAAACCCGTCACGAGCAAACCCGCCGCCCGCAAGCCCGCCGCCCGCAAGACGACAGAGAGCGACACCGTGATCGGCCGCATCCCCGTCCTGGACGTCAGCCCCCTCGTAGACGCCGGCCGCCGCCCGGCCAAGGCGGTGGCCGGCGAGACCTTCCTGGTCACCGCGACCGTCTTCCGCGAGGGCCACGACGCGGTCAACGCCAACGTGGTCCTGCGCGACCCGCGCGGCCGCAGCGGCCCGTGGACGCCGATGCGCGAGCTGGCCGAGGGCACCGACCGCTGGGGCGCGCACGTCACCCCGACCGCACCGGGCCGCTGGTCGTACCTGGTGGAGGCGTGGTCCGACCCGGTCGCCACCTGGCGCCGGACGGCGTCGATCAAGCTGCCGGCCGGGATCGACACCGCGCTGGTCCTGGAGGAGGGCGCCCAGCTGCTGGAGCGGGCCGCCTCCGGGGTGCCGAAGAAGGACGGCCGGGCCCAGGTGCTGGCCGCGGTCGACGCGCTGCGCGACCCGGGTCTGCCGCCGCTCTCCCGGCTGGCCGCCGCGCTCGCCCCGGACGTCCAGGAGCTGCTGGCCCGGTTCCCGCTGCGCGAGCTGCTGAGCGCCTCCCGCCCGCTCCCGCTCCAGGTGGACCGGGAGCGGGCGCTGTTCGGCTCCTGGTACGAGTTCTTCCCCCGCTCGGAGGGGGCGGTGGTCGACCCGTCGGGCGTCGAGCCGCCGCGGTCCGGCAGTCTCCGGACGGCGGCCGAGCGGCTTCCGGCGGTCGCCGCGATGGGCTTCGACGTGGTCTACCTGCCGCCGGTCCACCCGATCGGGCGAGCCTTCCGCAAGGGGCCGGACAACACCCTGACGGCCGGTCCGCACGACGTCGGCTCGCCGTGGGCGATCGGCTCGCCGGAGGGCGGCCACGACGCCGTCCACCCGGACCTCGGCACCATCGAGGACTTCGACCACTTCGTGGCCGAGGCGGCGGCGCTGCACCTGGAGGTGGCGCTGGACTTCGCGCTGCAGTGCTCGCCGGACCACCCGTGGGTGAACAAGCACCCGGAATGGTTCAGCCACCGCACCGACGGCACCATCGCCTATGCCGAGAACCCGCCGAAAAAGTATCAGGATATTTATCCGATCAACTTCGACCAGGACATGGACGGAATCGTCAAGGAGACGATCCGGGTGCTCCGGTTCTGGATGGCCCACGGCGTGCGGATCTTCCGGGTCGACAACCCGCACACCAAACCGGTGGCGTTCTGGGAGAAGGTGCTCGCCGACATCGCCCGCACCGACCCGGACGTGGTGTTCCTGGCCGAGGCGTTCACCCGCCCCGCGATGATGCACACCCTGGGGAAGATCGGTTTCCACCAGTCGTACACGTACTTCACCTGGCGCAACACCAAGCAGGAACTCATCGAGTACCTCACCGAACTCTCCGGTGACGCGGCCGCCTACATGCGGCCCAACTTCTTCCCCAACACGCCGGACATCCTGCACGACTTCCTCCAGCACGGCGGTCCGGCCGCGTTCGCGGTGCGCGCCGTACTGGCCGCCACCCTCTCCCCCAGCTACGGCGTGTACGCCGGCTACGAGCTGTACGAGAACGAGCCGGCACACCCCGGCTCCGAGGAGTACCTGCACTCGGAGAAGTACGAACTGCGCCCCCGGGACTGGAGCCGCACCGACACCCTCGCCCCGCTGCTCACCGTCCTGAACCGGCTGCGCCGCCGTCACCCGGCCCTCCAGCAGCTGCGTTCCCTGCGCTTCCACCCCACCGACAACGACCAGGTGCTCGCCTACTCCAAGACCGCCCTGACGCCCGACGGCCTCACCGACCACGTCATCACCGTGGTGAACCTGGATCCGCACCACGCCCAGGAGGCCACCGTCACCCTCGACGGGGAGGGGCCGTACGCGGTCCACGACGAGCTCACCGGCGCCGCCTACACCTGGGGCCGGCACAACTACGTCCGGCTCGATCCCTCAACCGAGCCGGCTCACCTCCTCACGGTTCGGAGGAACCCAGCGTGACAGTGAACGAGCCCGTTCCCGACACCTTCCCCGAGACCTCGAAGAAGAACCTGGACCCGGAATGGTTCAAGCGTGCGGTCTTCTACGAGGTGCTGGTGCGGTCCTTCCAGGACAGCAACGGCGACGGGGTCGGGGACCTCCGGGGGCTCACGTCCAAACTCGACTACCTGCAGTGGCTCGGGGTCGACTGCCTCTGGCTGCCGCCGTTCTTCGCCTCACCGCTGCGCGACGGCGGGTACGACGTGGCGGACTACAAGTCGGTCCTGCCCGAGTTCGGGGACCTCGCCGACTTCATGGAGTTCGTCGACGCCGCCCACCTGCGCGGCATGCGCGTGGTCATCGACTTCGTCATGAACCACACCAGCGACCAGCACCCGTGGTTCCAGGCCTCCCGGGAGGACCCGGACGGCCCGTACGGCGACTTCTACATGTGGGCCGACGACGACAAGCAGTACCCCGACGCCCGGATCATCTTCGTCGACACCGAGACCTCCAACTGGACCTACGACCCGGTGCGCAAGCAGTACTACTGGCACCGGTTCTTCTCGCACCAGCCGGACCTCAACTACGACAACCCGCGCGTCCAGGACGAGATGATCGCCGGGCTCCGGTTCTGGCTCGACCTCGGCATCGACGGCTTCCGGCTGGACGCGGTGCCGTACCTGTTCGCCCGCGAGGGCACCAACTGCGAGAACCTGCCGGAGACCCACGAGTTCCTCCAGCGGGTCCGCAAGGAGATCGACGCCAACTACCCGGACACCGTGCTGCTCGCCGAGGCCAACCAGTGGCCGGAGGACGTCGTCGACTACTTCGGCGACTTCGCCTCCGGCGGCGACGAGTGCCACATGGCGTTCCACTTCCCGGTGATGCCGCGGATCTTCATGGCGGTCCGCCGGGAGTCCCGGTACCCGGTCTCGGAGATCCTCGCCAAGACGCCGAGCATCCCGCGCGGCTGCCAGTGGGGCATCTTCCTGCGCAACCACGACGAGCTGACCCTGGAGATGGTCACCGACGAGGAGCGCGACTACATGTACGCGGAGTACGCCAAGGACCCGCGGATGCGCGCCAACGTGGGCATCCGCCGCCGGCTCGCCCCGCTGCTGGAGAACGACCGCAACCAGATCGAGCTGTTCACCGCGCTGCTGCTCTCCCTCCCCGGCTCGCCGGTGCTCTACTACGGGGACGAGATCGGCATGGGGGACAACATCTGGCTCGGCGACCGGGACGGCGTCCGGACCCCGATGCAGTGGACCCCGGACCGCAACGCGGGTTTCTCGTCCGCCGACCCGGGCAGGCTCAGTCTGCCGCCCATCATGGATCCGGTGTACGGCTACCAGGTGACCAACGTCGAAGCACAGCAGAGCAGTTCGAGTTCACTGCTGCACTGGACGCGTCGCATGATCGAGATCCGCAAGCTCAACCCGGCCTTCGGCCTCGGGACGTACACCGAACTGCCCTCCAGCAACCCCGCGGTGCTGGCCTTCGTCCGTGAGCACGAAGGGGACCTGGTCATGTGCGTGAACAACTTCTCGCGGTTCGCACAGCCGACCGAACTGGACCTGAGGCAGTTCGGAGGACGCTACCCGGTCGAGCTGATCGGCGGGGTGCGCTTCCCCTCGATCGGCGAGTGGCCGTACCTGCTCACCCTCGCCGGGCACGGCTTCTACTGGTTCCAGCTCCGCCGGCCCCCCCGGTTGAGCGGAACCAGGCATCCGAAGTAACGATCCGGCAGCCGCCGGAAGCTCATCGAACCCTCCGGGGGCGCGAGTTCGAACCCGCGCCCCCGGAGTTCTCTGCACCACCGCGTACGGAGAACAGCCCAACGGCCACCCACACGAAGGCGTGACACCCGGGCGCAACGCTCGCGTGCCGTCGCCGCCGCGCCGCCGCAATCCGGAAGACTGACGGACCCGGCCAGACCCGTCGGGCAGTCCGCCCGCCTCTTCCGGGGAAAGGGAGTCATGTCCGAAACCTCCCGTTCTCAAGCTCCACTGCACCGTGACACCCCCGCCGGCTCCGCCGTGCCGGTCGGCACGCGGGGCACCGGGGCCCGGAGAACCGCCCTGGGGGTCAGCGAACTCGTCCAGGCGGCTCTGCCCCTGATCGCCGAGTGGCTCCCCACCCAGCGCTGGTACGCCGGCAAGGGACGGCCGATCACCGGCCTCACCCCCCTCGTCGGCACCCCCCTCCAGGTCGGCGACCCCGCCCTGCTGCACCTGCTGCTCCGGGTCGAGCACGCCACCACCGCCGGCGCGCCGCACGGCGACCTGTACCAGCTGCTGCTCGGCATCCGCTCGCAGGGCCCGGCCGGCATCGAGCCGACCGCCGTCCTCGGCCGGCTCACCCAGGGCCCGTACGACGGTGCGGCCCTCTACGACGCCGTGCACGACCCCGAACTCACCGGTCGGCTGCTCGAACACCTCGCCACCGGCGACCGGTTCGGCTCGCTGTCGTTCCGCCGCACCCCCGGCTCCGGGCTTCCCACCAACCTCCCGGGCCGCGCCTCCACCGCCGAGCAGTCCAACAGCTCGGTCATCTACGGCACCTCCTACATCCTCAAGCTGTTCCGGCGCATCCACCCCGGCACCAACCCCGACCTCGAACTCTCGCTGGCGCTCTCCCGGGCCGGCTCGACCCGCATCCCCCGGGTCGCCGCCTGGTTCGAGAGCCGTCTGGAGCGCGCCGAGCCGGCCACCCTCGGGCTGCTCCAGCGCTACCTGCCCGAGGCCGAGGACGGCTGGGAACTCGCGCTGGACCAGGTCGGCCGCCTCAAGGGCGACCCGTCCCCCGGCAACTTCGCCATCGAGGCCCACCGGCTCGGCCGGGCCACCGCCGAGGTCCACCGGGTACTGGCCCGCTCGATGCCCGTCGCCCGCCTCGACCGCGCGCAGACCCGACGGCTGGCCTCCGCGATGGCCGACCGCCTCGACAGCGCGGTCGCCGCCGTCCCCGGGCTGATGCGCTACCGGGCCGCGCTGCGCTCCGCCTTCCAGCAGATGGCCGACGCCCACCCCGACGGCCTGCCGGTCCAGCGGATCCACGGCGACCTGCACCTCGGCCAGGCCATGCGCACCCCGCACGGCTGGGTGCTGCTCGACTTCGAGGGCGAACCCGCCAAGTCGGTGACCGAGCGGCGCGAACCGCAGACGGCGCTGCGGGACGTGGCAGCGATGCTCCGTTCCTTCGACTACGCCGCCGCCCACCTGCTCGCCGGCGGGCCGTCCGACCCGGAACTGGCCCACCTCGCGGCCGCCTGGGCGCAGCGCAACCGCACCGCCTACAGCGCCGGCTACACCGCCGGCGGCGGCACCGACCCGGCCGCCTCCCCCGAACTGATGCGCGCCCTGGAGATCGACAAGGCGGTGTACGAGGTCGTGTACGAGGCCCGGCACCGGCCGAGCTGGCTGCCGATCCCGCTCGCCGCCATCAACCGCCTGGCGCTCACCGTCTGATCCCGCTCCGTCCGGCTCCGTCCGGCTCCACCTGTCGTCACCCGCCGTCCCCCGCTCCACCCGAGTCCACCCTCATCCGCCGGAACCAGCCGCCGGCGAGTTCACCGACGCCCCTCCGAACCCGCCGGCCCCGATCCAGGAGGTCCTCGCAGTGACGCCGCTCGACCCGCCAGGCCGCACCACCCGCACCGTGCCGGCCACCTTCCTGGCCGGCCCGGACTCCCCGCAGCGCGAGCCCGCGACCGCCCGGCGGGCCGAGCCGCGGCCGCCGGCCGTACCGGCCCCGGCCAACGCCGCCCCGGCCAACCCCGCGCCGGCCCCGGTCGGGGCCCCGGTCGCCGGCCCCGAGGCCCCGACCTGTTGCGCGGCCGCAGCGTCGACGATTCGCTGGATGCCCGCGACTCCGGTCAGGCAGATGGCGACGGCATGGACGACTTCCTCTCCGACT
>NZ_JBEXNT010000219.1:0-9593 GCF_040611255.1 Kitasatospora sp. NPDC002965
GGCTGCGACCCGGGCCGGCCGGGCCGCAGCCCGGTCCGCCGACCGCTGCCCGGACGGCCGTCCGGGATGTGGACCCGTGTTTGACCACGGGACGGACGCGACCTAGAGTCTTCGCCAGGTCATGAGTGACAGCATCAAGCCCCAGCTGGCTGTCCGGCAACCCTCCGTCCGTGGCGGGGTGCCCTGGGTGAGGACCGGGTCATGCGGCAATCCGTCCGCGTGACAAGCGCGGACGCCGGACGAGGTGTACTCCCGGGGTCCAGGCCCGTAGAAGGAGTGCATCCCCATGTCCCTTTCCTCCCAGTTCCCGGCCGCCGTCCTCGACCAGACCGACGCCGCGCAGCCGCTCCTCGCCGTCCTCGGCCACGACGTCCAGGTCCCGCTCGCCACCGGTGAGAAGGTCGGCTACGCGGCGCTCGACTACGCCGCCAGCTCCCCGGCGCTCCAGCGGGTCTGGGACGACGTCGCCGCCTACGCCCCGTACTACGGCAGCGTGCACCGCGGCGCCGGGTACCTCTCGCAGCTCTCCACCGACCTGTTCGAGCAGAGCCGCCGCACCGTCACCGAGTTCCTGGACCTGCGCGAGGGCGACCAGGTGGTCTTCACCCGCGCCACCACCGACTCGCTGAACCTGCTGGCCGCCGCCGTCCCGGCCGGCACCCGGGTGTTCGCGTTCGAGACCGAGCACCACGCCTCGCTGCTGCCCTGGGCGCACGCCGGCCTGGCCGTCACCTACCTGCGCGCCCCGCGCTCGCACGCCGAGGCGGTCGCCGCCTTCGACGCCGCGCTGGCCGAGTCGCCCGAGGGCCCCAAGCTGCTCTGTGTCACCGGCGCCTCGAACGTCACCGGCGAGCTGTGGCCGGTCGCCGAGCTGACCCGGACCGCCCACCGCCACGGCGCCCGGGTGGTGCTGGACGCCGCGCAGCTGGCCCCGCACCACCGCGTCTCGGTGCGCGAGCTGGACGTGGACTGGATCGCCTTCTCCGGACACAAGCTGTACGCGCCGTTCGGTGCCGGTGTGCTGGCCGGCCGCTCCGACTGGCTGGACGCGGCCGAGCCGTACCTGGCCGGCGGCGGCGCCACCCGGACGGTGGCCCGCGAGGAGGACGGCTCGGTCGCCGTGCAGTGGCACACCGGCCCGGCCCGGCACGAGGCCGGCTCCCCGAACGTGATCGGCGCGTACGCGATCGCCTCCGCCTGCCGGGCCCTGACCGAGGCCGGCTTCGACGCGCTGGAGGCCCGCGAGCGCGTGCTGGTCGAGCGGCTGAAGGCCGGACTGGCGGAGATCCCGCAGGTCAAGGTGCTCAACCTGTTCGGCCCGGAGTCGGCCCGGGTGGGCGTGCTCTCCTTCGTCGTCCAGGACTGGAACAGCTCGCACTTCTCGGCCGCGCTCTCCGCCGAGTACGGCATCGGCGTGCGCGACGGCCTGTTCTGTGCGCACCCGCTGCTCCGCACCCTGCTCGGCGACGAGGACGTCGCGCCGTCCGAGTGCGGTGCGCCCGAGCCCTCGCTGCCGGGCGAGCGCAGCCTGAACGCGATCCGCGTGAGCTTCGGCGCGGGCACCCCGGACGAGCACATCGACCGGTTCCTGACCGCCGTCCGCGACCTGGTCACGGACGGGGCGGCCTGGAACTACCGCAACGAGGGCGGCCGTTGCGTCGCGGACACCCGTCGGGGAGCCTGACGGAGCGCCGGCCGGGCGCCTGACGGGGTCAGGCGTCGAGGCCGATCGCGAAGGCGGCCTCCAGGTCGTGCTGGGAGTAGGTGCGGAAGGCGATCTGGGTCTCGGTGTGGGCCACGCCCGGGACCTTGTTGAGCCGGCCGGGGATCACCTCGGCGAGGTCGTCGTGTCGCCGCACCCGCACCATCGCGACCAGGTCGTACCCGCCGGTCACCGAGTAGACCTCGCTGACGCCCTCGATGGCGGCGATCGCCTCGGCGATCTCCGGGATGCGGTCGACGCTGGTCTTGATCAGGACGATGGCGGTGATCACGGTGCGAGCTCCTTTGTGAGGTGCCGCCAGCGTATCGGGCGTCAGCCGGACGGTCGCGGGCGGCGGGCGGCCCGGGGGCGGCGCTCGGCCAGGGTGCAGGCGTAGAGGAAGCCGGCCGCGAAGCCGATCACGTGCACCAGGTAGGCGACCCCCGGCCCCGCCGAATGGACCGACCACCACTGCAGGGCGAACCAGAGCCCGAGCACCAGCCAGGCCGGGAACCGCAGCGGGAGGAAGAGCAGCAGCGGGACGAGCGTGGTGACCCGGGCCCGCGGGTGCAGGCGGAGGTAGGTGCCGAGAACGGCCGAGATCGCCCCGGAGGCGCCGATCAGCACCCGGGTCGAGTCCGCCGTGTGCGCCTCGGCGAGCGCGAAGCCGTAGGTGGCCACCGCCCCGGCCGCCAGATAGAAGAGGACGAACCGGGGGCGGCCGAGCCGCCGTTCGACGGTCGGGCCGAAGACGTGGAGGAAGAGCAGGTTGCCCAGCAGGTGCAGCCAGCCGCCGTGCAGGAAGAGCGCGCTGAGCACCGAGAGCGCCGGGTGCTTCCCCGGGGTCGGCGCGGCCGGGCAGCCGGGCACCGGGTCGGGGGCCTCGGCCAGCTGTTCGGCGGTGAGCGGATGCCCGGCCAGCAGTTCGGCCGGCACGGCCCCCCAGCGCTGTTCGTAGCGCTGCTCGGCACAGACCCGGGCCTGGTCGCGCCCGTACAGCGGATTGAGTCCGGCGGCGGGCCCGAACAGGAAGACCACGGTGTTGAGCGCGATCAGCGCGTAGCAGACGGCCGGAGCGGCGGCGGCCGGTCGGCCGTCCCGTGCACCGGCGTGGTCGAGGACCGGGATCGCCATGCCGCCAAGCATCCCTCCGGCGGACCGGGCGGGACCGCGTCGTTACGGCAGGTGGCCCAAGGCGGTGATCGCCGTGACCGGTGGTCACGAAGGTTGCCCCAGGCAATAGGCTTGGGGCGGGCCTTCCCGCCTCCCGCCGCCGACGCCGGGGCTCCGGGGGGAGCGCCTGAGCCCATCCAGGGACCACCCGAGAGGACCCCCGATGACTGTCCCCGCTCTGACCGCCGAGACGCGCTGGCGCTGCACGCTCTGCGGAAACCTGACCCGTTTCGACGTCACCCGCACCGCCCGGGTGACCGAGTTCCTCCACTTCGACCTGGCCGGCGATTCCAAGGTCGAGGAGACCCAGGTCCTCAGCGAGACCGTCGAGTCGGTGCGATGCCGCTGGTGCAACGCGGTGGACCAGGTCGAGCTGGTCGCCCGCCCGGGTGCGGCGGACGCCGGGCCCGAGGCCGTCGGCGAGCAGGGCTGATGCCCCGCCCGTGCGGTGGACGGCACACGGCGTGGCGGTCCACCGCACGGGACAATACAGAGAGAACGCACGGGGTGTGACGCGGGTGCCGGCCGCCGGCCGTCGCCCGCTGGACCAGGATCGGAGCCGAGGACGTGGTGGACGCAGCGAAGGAGCCCGCCGGGCCGCAGGGGCAGCAGCCCGCTGTGGACGCGCAGGCGCCGGACGCGGCCGTGGCCGCTCCCTTCGGTTCCGACGCCGCGGCCGAGGTGGCCGGCGGTGAGGAGCCCGGTGGCGGTGACGAACCGGCGGCAGCCGTCGACGGGCCGGGCGGGCCGGGCGAGCAGGGTGGGCACGACGGGCCCTCCGGTGCCGGTGGGACGGGCGACCGTGACGGGCTGACGCCGTCGACGGCGGAGGAGCCGTCCGACGAACGGCCCACCGAGACGCCCACCGAGACGCCTGCCGGTGCGCCCGCGGGGACGCCCACCGAGACGCCTGCCGGTGCGCCCGCGGGGACGCCCACCGAGACGCCTGCCGGTGCGCCCGCGGAGACGCCTGCCGAGAAGCTGGACCGGCCGCTGCCCGAGGGGGTGCGCCGACGGGTGGTCGGCCTGGCCGCCGACGCGCTCGGCGGGCTGCCGCTCGGCGAGCTGCCCCAGTCGCTGCGCCAGTACGCCAAGTTCACCCCGGCCCGTCGGGCCAAGTACGCGGCCACCGCGCTGGCCGCCGCGCTGGAGTCCGAGCCGGCCTTCCGCGTGCGGATAGCGGAGCGGCTGCGGCTGGGCCAGCCCGATCTGGTCCGGGCGCTGGAGTCGGGCACCGTTCCGGGTGCCGCCGATCCGATGGACGTGGCCGCCGCCGCCTACCTGGTCCGGTCGGCGGGCTGGAGCCGCCTGGTCGCGGAGGCGGGCGAGGAGGCCGAGCGGGCCGGCGCCGAAGGTGCGGCGGCCGAGGCGGCCCGGCTGGTGGAGAAGCTGCAGGCCGAGCTGGCCGAGGTGCGGGCCGCCGCCCGTGCCGACCTCGACCGGCAGCGGAGCGAGTCGGAGGACGTCCGCAAGGAGGCCGAGTCGCTGCGCCGGAAGGTCCGTTCGCTGGAGAGCGACACCCGCCGGGCGCAGGCCGAGACCCGCAAGCTGGCCGTCGAGTTCGAGGCGGTCAAGGCGCAGGCGGCGGCCGAGCGGAGTGCCGGCGAGAGCGAGACGCGGCGGCTGCGGCACCGGGTGTCGGAGCTGGAGACCGCCGTCGAGCAGGGCCGCCGGTCGGCCCGCGAGGGGCGCAGCGTCGAGGACATGCGGCTGCGGCTGCTGCTGGACGCCGTCCTCCAGTCGGCCCAGGGGCTGCAGCGGGAGCTGGCGCTCCCGGTGTCCCAGATCCGTCCGGCGGACCTGGTGGAGGCGGTGGTGCCGGGTTCGGCCTCGCCGCACGACGTGGCGCGGCGCGGTCTGGCGGAGGACGACCCGGCGCTGTTGGACCAGCTGCTGGCGATCCCGCAGGTCCATCTGGTGGTGGACGGCTACAACGTGACCAAGACGGGCTACCCGACGCTGCCGTTGGAGCAGCAGCGGATCCGGCTGCTGGGCGGGCTGGCGATGCTGGCGCAGCGCACCCAGGCGGAGGTCACCTGCGTGTTCGACGGGCAGGACCTGGACGTGCCGGTGATCATGGCGCCGCCGCGCGGCGTGCGGGTGCGGTTCAGCCGAACGGGGGAGACGGCGGACGAGCTGATCCGCCGGTTGGTGCGGGCCGAGCCGCAGGGGCGCCCGGTGGTGGTGGTCTCCACCGACCGGGAGGTCGCGGAGGGCGTACGGAAGGCGGGCGCGCGCCCTGTAGCCTCCGTTCTGCTGCTCAATCGGCTGGCCCGGCCGTAGCCGTGCGCCGGTTCCGAGCGGGCGGGAATGACGCCTGGTCAGCGCCGGGATTGCGGCGATGTGAGGGTCTCGTGAAGTCAGGGAGTGGGGGACGGGTTCACGCCAACGGGGGAGTGGCGCAAAGCGTGGATCTTCACTAGTGTCTGGCGTCAAACCTATTTTCCGGATTCTCACCCGTTCAGGTGAGTCCATTGGAAGAAGGAGCCGGTCTTTTGGCCTCCCACCGCCGTCCCAAGCAGCCGAGCCGCGCGCGAGTCACCGTGCTCACCGCGGCCGCTGCGACCGCGGTCGCTCTCTCCGCCCAGGTCGCCGCTCACGCCGCGCCGAGCCCGTCGCCCAAGAAGGACGACGTCAAGGCGCAGATCGACCAGCTGCAGGAGGAGGCCGAACAGGCCACCGAGCGATTCAACGGCGCCAAGGAGCGGGCCGACCAGCTGCGCAAGCAGGCTGACCAGCTCCAGGACCAGGTGGCCCGCGGTCAGGAGCAGATGACCCAGCTTCAGGCCGGGCTGGCCGAGGTCGCGGGTGCGCAGTACCGCACCGGCGGCATCGACCCGTCGGTCCAGCTGATGCTCTCCTCCGACCCGTCCGGCTACCTGGACAAGGCCAGCAGCGTTCAGCAGGCCAGCTCCAGCCAGGCCGAGGCGCTCAAGGGGCTCCAGGACCAGCAGCGCCGGCTGGACCAGCAGAAGGTCGAGGCGGCCGCCGTCCTGGCCTCGCTGGACACCACCACCAAGGACCTGAACCAGTCCAAGGCGGAGGTGAACAAGAAGCTCAAGGAGGCCCAGGACCTGCTGAACTCGCTCAGCGCCGCCGACCGTGCGGCCCTGAAGGCGGCCCAGCAGCAGGCCGACCGCGCCTCGCGCGGGACCGAGCGCCCGGACCTGGGTGAGCTCCCGAAGGCCTCCGGCATGGCCGGCTCCGCGGTGGCCCTCGCGATGGCCCAGCAGGGCAAGCCGTACGGCTGGGGTTCCACCGGCCCGAACAGCTTCGACTGCTCGGGGCTCATGGTCTGGGCGTACGGCAAGGCCGGGGTCTCGCTGCCGCGTACCTCGCAGGCCCAGGGCAACTACGGCACCCGGGTGCCGTCGCTCGCCGAGGCGCAGCCGGGTGACCTGATCATCTACCGCGACGACCGCAGCCACGTCGCGATGTACATCGGCAACGGCATGGTGGTGCACGCGCCCCGCACCGGTGACGTGATCAAGGTGATGAAGGCCGACGGGATGAAGATCAACACGATCCGCCGCGTCTGACGCGCCGGGGTGTCCGGCCGTTTGACGGTCCGCCACGACACGCCCGCGGGCCCGCCGAAGGCCCTGTGATCCGCGCCACCTCCGAACGGGGGTGGCGCGGGTGTTTCGGCCGCCGGTTCGACCGCGAGGTGAGGAACGATCAGCTCCGTGTACGGCGCTGGTCACACCCGGTCATATTCACAAATGAACTTCGGTATTCTTCTAGCTTTTTTCCGACAAGGATTTGAACGGATCACGGATCTGTTACTAGGGTCGTACCTCGAACCACCGCACAGTCGATCACCCAGCCCGGGTGGCGGCGGTGGTTCCCGCCGAGTTCGTGAAACAGCGGGACGGGCAGTCGCCCGTCCGAGTGAGAGCCCAGCAGTCGGGGGCGCTGTGGAGTGGAGCCGGGGAACCACGTTCCTCCGGGGTGAATCGGCGCCAGGTCGGTCGCGTGAGCGGCCGGTGAGGCGTCGTAGGGCACGCTTCCGCCCGAACCCGTCAGCTCACCCGGTAGGCGGATGAGGAAGAAGGAGTCCGCCTTCGTGGCGTCCCATCGTCGTCCCAAGCCCGCCGGCCGCACCCGGGTCTCGATCATGACCGGCCTCGCCGCCGCGGCCGTCGCCCTTTCCGCGCAGTCCGGCGCCCACGCCGACCCGACGCCGACCAAGGACCAGGTCAAGGAGCAGGTCGACCAGCTCAACGAGCAGGCCGAGATCGCCACCGAGAAGCTCAACGGCGCCCAGGCCAAGCAGCAGGAGCTGCAGAAGCAGGTCGGCGACCTCCAGGACAAGGTGGCCCGTCAGCAGGCTGTGGTGACCGAGGCGCAGGGCGGCCTCGCCGAGATCGCCGGCGAGCAGTACCGCACCGGCGGCATATCGCAGACCGTCCAGCTGGTGCTCTCCTCCAGCCCGGACAACTTCCTCAACCAGGCCGACGCCCTGAACCAGGCCGGTTCGACCCAGTCCGGCGCGCTGAAGGAGCTCCAGGAGCAGCAGCGCAGGCTCGACCAGGACCGCACCGAGACCCAGAACAAGCTCGGCGAGCTGGAGGCCACCACCCAGCAGCTGAAGACCTCCAAGGAGGAGGTCCAGGCCAAGCTGACGAAGGCCCAGGACCTGTTCAACACCCTCAGCGAGCAGGAGCGCCTGGCGATCCGCGCGGCCGAGGAGAAGGCCGCCGCCGAGGCCAAGGCGAAGGCGGACGCCGCCAAGGCCGAGGCCGCCAAGGTCGCCAAGGCGAAGGCCGACGCCGAGCGCGCCTCCCGTGAGAACGACCGCACCAACCTCAGCGCGCCGTCCACCCAGGCTCCGTCCACCCAGGCGCCCGCCGCGCCGGCCTCCTCCGCTCCGGCGGCGCCGAAGCCGGCCGCGCCCGCCGCCAACAGCTCGCGCGCCGCCGCCGCGATCGCCGCGGCCGAGAGCAAGCTCGGTGCCCCGTACGTCTACGGCGCCACCGGCCCGAGCAGCTTCGACTGCTCCGGCCTCACCGGCTGGGCCTACGCCCAGGCGGGCGTGTCGCTGCCGCGTACCTCGCAGGCGCAGGCCGGCGCCGGTACCCGGATCGGCTCGGACATCTCCCAGGCCCAGCCCGGCGACCTGGTCATCTTCTACGGCGACCGGCACCACGTCGGCATCTACGTGGGCGGCGGTCAGGTCATCCACGCCCCCAAGCCGGGTGCGTCGGTGCGTTACGAGGCGGCCTCCAACATGCCGGTCAACTCCATCGTGCGCCTCTGATCCCCGATCACGCGGTCCGTACGGGCCCGGTCTCCCCGCGAGGGGAGGCCGGGCCTGCGGCTTTTCCCCCGCTCGGGCTGATGTCCGATTGAGGGTCAAATATTCGGGTTGGGAGGGGTTTGGACTCGGTTGCCCGGACTCGCTAACGTCTGCCACCGGACTCCCGCTTCCAGCCGTCCTCCCCGGGGCGGCGGCGGGCCGTTGCCGCAGGATCGGAGCCGACGCCGCATGCCCGTGCACCGCCGTTCCCCGCTGTCAGGTGCGCACGCCCTCGCCCGGGCGCTGGTGCTCACCGCGGCGGCCACCACCGCGCTGGGTGTGGCGACCGGAGGCACCGCCCAGGCGGCGCCCGGCTCCCCGGACGGGCCCGCCAACCGCAAGGACGTCAAGGCCCAGGTGGAGCAGCTGTACGAGGAGGCCGAGCAGGCCTCCGAGCGGCACAACGCCGCGCAGGAGGCCCAGCAGAAGCTCCAGCACGAGACCGGCACGCTCCAGCAGCAGACCGCCGTCGCCCAGGACGAGCTCAACCAGCTCCGCGGCGACCTCGCGGCGGTGGCCGGCGCCGAGTACCGGGGCGGCGGCATGGCGCAGACCGTGCAGCTGATGCTCTCCGCCGACCCGGCGGGCTACCTCTCCCGGGCCCGCAGCCTCGACCAGGCCGCCGAGCGGCAGAACGAGACGCTCCGCGAGGTGGTCGCCCGGCAGCGCGGACTCGACCAGCGCCGCGCCGAGACGTCCGCCAAACTCGCCGAGCTGGACCAGACCCGCAAGGCGCTCGCCGAGAGCAAGCAGCAGATCCAGCAGCGGCTGGCCAAGGCGCAGCGGCTCCTCAACAGCCTCGGCGTCGTCGAGCGGGCGCGGCTGGCGGCGCAGGACGCCCGGGAGGCGGAGCAGCGGGCCACGCGCGGCACCGACCGGCTGGACCTCGGGACCGCCCCGCCCGCCTCCGAGCGGGGCGCCGCCGCACTGGCCGCCGCCGTCAAGATGATCGGCTCGCCCTACGTGTACGGATCCACCGGGCCCAAGGCGTTCGACTGTTCCGGTCTGATGTACTGGAGTTGGCGGCAGGCCGGAGTGACCCTGCCGCGCACCTCGCAGGCCCAGGCGTACGCCGGCCGGCGGGTGGGACTCTCCGAAGCGCGGCCGGGAGACCTGGTGATCTTCTACCGGGACATGCACCACGTCGGGATGTACGCCGGCGGTGGCGTGATCGTGCACGCCCCGTACCCGGGGGCCAAGGTCCGCTACGAGAGCGTCGGCGCGATGCCGGTCGCGGGGGTGATCCGGCTCTGAGCCGCCGCGGCCCCTCCCCGGCCGGCGCCACGGGCGGCGGCCGGACGCTGTCCCGGCGCGGCGCCCTGTTGCTCGCGGCCGCCGGTCTGGCCCAGCTCTCGATGCCCGGGGCCGGCCGGGCCGCTCCGGCGTCGGCCCCCGCCCCCGCGCCCGCCGCGGAACCCG
>NZ_JBEXNT010000220.1:0-9539 GCF_040611255.1 Kitasatospora sp. NPDC002965
CTTGCGGGCGTTGCCGATGTCGACCTGCCGGTTGATCTCGGCGGTGTGCGAGAAGTTGCCGGAGTTGTGGCCGGGGTCGAGCAGGACGGTGCGGCGCGCGCTCACCGACGCCCTCGCCTGAGCGACGCCGGCCCGGAACGCCCGGGTCCTCGATCCGACCGCACCTCGCTCCCCGCCCCGGCTCCACCCCGCCCCGGGCAGAGCCGCCCCGACCCGGCGCGCCCCGGTCGGACCCGTCCCGGTCGGGCGCGTCCCGGTCAGGCGCGTCCCCCCTCCCCTCCGTCCGATCCGTCCCCACGTTTCCCCGTCCCCGCACCACCCCGGGAGCACCCGTGCACCACCTGCCGCCCACCGAGGCGCGCAACCCGCGCAGCACCGGCATCGACCGGCTGGACGCGCTGGGCGTCCTGCGGCTGATCAACGCCGAGGACGCCACCGTGCCCACCGCCGTGGCCACCGCGCTGCCCGCCCTGGCCCGCGCCGTGGACGCCGCCGTGGACGCGCTGCGGTCCGGCCGCACCGTGCACTACGTCGGCGCCGGCTCCTCCGGCCGGTACGCCACCCTGGACGCGGCCGAACTGCCGCCCACCTACGGGCTGGAGCCCGGCCGGGTACGGGTCCACCTGGCAGGCGGCCCGGCCGCGCTCACCAGGGCCGCGGAGGGCGCCGAGGACAGCGAGGAGGCCGGCCGGGCCGCGCTCGCGGAGGCGGCGGCCGGGGACGTCGTGCTCGGCCTCGCCGCCAGCGGCCGGACCCCGTACGTGGCGGGCGCCCTGCACGCGGCCCGCGCCGCCGGCGCGCTCACGGTGCTGGTGAGCGCCGACCCCGAGGCGCCGCTCGCCGACTTCGCCGACCTCCACGTCTGCGTGGAGTCGGGCCCCGAGGTCATCACCGGTTCGACCCGGATGAAGGCGGGCACCGCACAGAAGCTCGTCCTGCACGGCTTCTCGACGGCGGTGATGGTCCGTCTCGGCCGTACCTGGTCCAACCTGATGACGGACGTCGCGGCGGGGAACCGGAAGCTCGCCGCACGGAAGCTCACGCTCCTGGCCCAGGCCTCCGGCGCCGGGCCGGAGGCCTGCCGGTCCGCACTGGCCGCCACCGACGGCGAACTGAAGCCCGCCCTCGTGGTGCTGCTCGCCGACGCGGCCCCCGCCGCCGCCCGGGCCGCGCTGGCGGCGGGCGGCGGAACGGTGCGGGGCGCGCTGGACGCGCTCCGCCCGGCGCCCGCCCGATGTCCCGGGGACCTCGCCGGCCCGCCGCTCGACCCGCCCGCGGCGCCGGTGCCGCCCGTACCGCTCCCCGCACCGTCCCCGCCGCCTGCCGCCCGCCCGTGACCACGGGCACCCGGCCGGGGCCCGTCCCACCGAAGGACCCGATCCCCATGCCGGCGCCGACACCCCGCCGCCGACCGCTGCTCCCGCGCGCCGCGACCCTGATCGCCTCCGCCCCGCTCGTCCTCACCGCCCAGCCGCCGACCAACGCCGCCCCCGTCTCGCCCGCCGCCCCCGCCGACGGCGCCGCACCGCCCGCGGCACCCGGTACGGCTACCCGGTCCGGGACCACCAGGCCTGCGCGGCCTGAACCCGCGCCAACCCATCGCACTGACAGAGGAGTTCCACCCATGCACCGCCCCCGTCGCCTCGCCGCCGCACTCGCCGTCGCCGCACTCGCCCTGACCGCCTGCGCCTCCAACGGTCGGACCACCGGCTCCGCCGCCGGCGCCGCGCCCGCCCCGCAGGAACCGCTGCCGACCAGCGTCCCGGCCGGCACCGACCTGCGGATCGGTGACCAGAACGCCCAGCTGGAGGTCCTGCTCAAGGCCTCCGGACAGGACCAGGGAACCGCGTACAAGCTCGGCTACAGCGCCTTCCAGGGCGGCCCGGCGATCCTGGAGGCCTTCCGGGCCGGCTCGCTCGACCTCGGGATCGTCGCCGAGACGCCCGCCATCTTCGCCCAGGCCGCCCAACAGGACGTCAAGGTGGTCGGCGTCGCCCAGACCAGCCGCTCCGCCGTCCACCTCGTCACCTCGCCCGGCAACCCGGCCAGGACCGTCGCCGAACTCAAGGGCAAGAAGATCGCCTACACCGAGGGCACCACCTTCCAGCCCGCCGTCCTCAACGCACTCAAGCGCGCCGGGCTGAAGACCACCGACGTCACCCTCGTCAACCTCCAGGTCCTGGACATCCCCGCCGCCCTGCAGAGCGGCCAGATCGACGCGGCGGCGCTCACCGAGCCGCTCGCCTCCAAGTACCTGCTGCCCAACGCCGAGAAGGGCGCCCACGAGATCACCGACGACAAGGACCTCACCAGCGGCCTGCTGCTGCTCATCACCCCCGGCAAGACCCTCAAGGACCCGGCGCGGGCGGCCGCGCTGGCCGACCTGACCGCCCGCTGGACCAAGGCGCTGACCTGGCAGAACGCCAACGAGGCGGAGTGGGTGGAGCAGTACTACGTGAAGAAGCAGAACATCCCGGCCGCCACCGGGAGCCAGATCTTCCGCAACACCGGCACCGCCGCGTTCCCCTCCTACGAGCAGGCCCTCACCGACCACCAGGCCATCGCCGACCTGCTCACGGCCGCCGGGGCGCTCCCCGGGAAGCTCGACGTGTCGGGCGAGTTCGACCGCCGCTTCGAGGCCGTCCAGCGCCAGGCCCTGGCCGGCTGAGCGACGACCGGCGCTCCCCCGAGAGGACCATCGTGACCGTCTCAACCCCGTCCGCTCCCGCCCGGCCCCGGGCCCCCGGCCGGTCCGGCAGGCCCCGCCGCACCCACCGACCGGTGGGCCGCCCGCGCCGCCGGATCCCGTTCGCGCGCGCCCTCGGACCGGTCCTGCTGCTCGTCCTCTGGTGGGTGGCCTCGGCCACCGGGCTGCTCGACCCGCAGACCCTCGCCCCGCCGGCCGACGTCGCCGCCACCTTCGGCGACCTGGCCCGCAGCGGCGAGCTCCAGGAGCACCTGCTGGTCTCGCTCCGGCGGGCCGCCCTCGGCCTCGGTTTCGGGGTCGCCGCCGGACTACTGCTCGCGCTGGCCGCCGGGCTCAGCCGGATCGGCGAGGCGCTGATCGACGGAACGGTGCAGCTGGTCCGCTCCCTGCCGATCCTCGCGCTGGTGCCCCTGGCCATCATCTGGTTCGGCATCGGCGAGGAGGTCAAGGTGATCCTGGTGGCCCTGGGCACCCTCGTCCCGGTCTACCTCAACACCCACGCCGCGCTGACCGGCCTGGACCCCCGGTACGCGGAGCTGGCCCGGACCGTCGACCTGACGCCGGCCGGGTTCCTGCGGCGGATCGCCCTGCCGGGGGCCGCACCGGGCTTCTTCACCGGGCTGCGGATGTCGGTCACGATCTCCTGGCTGGTGCTGGTGGTCAGCGAACAGATCAACGCCTCCAGCGGCATCGGCTACCTGATGACCCAGGCCCGCACGTTCGGCCGCACCGACGTCATCGTGGTCGGCCTGGTCGTCTACGGCCTGCTCGGCCTGCTCTCGGACACCCTGGTCCGCCTGTTCGAAAGGAGGGCGCTGGCATGGCGCCGCACCCTGGCCTGACCGCCGACACCTTCACCGGTGCGGACCCCGTCGGCGCGACGGACGGTCCCGCCGTCCGGCTGCGCGGGCTCACCCGCTCGTTCGGCGGCCGGACCGTCCTGGACGGCGTCGACCTCGACCTCGCACCCGGCGAGTTCACCGCGCTGCTCGGCCACAGCGGCTCCGGGAAGTCGACCCTGCTGCGGGCCCTCGGCCGGCTGGACGGGTACGAGGACGGCCGCCGGGACGGTCGCCGCGGCGGCGCCGGCCGCGGCGACACCCCCGGTGCGACCGGTTCCGGGACGGCGGACGTCCCGGAGCGCGTCTCGGTGGTGTTCCAGGACGCCCGGCTGCTGCCCTGGGAACGCGTCCTGGAGAACGTGGTGCTCGGTCTCACCGGCCCGGACGCCGGGGAGACCGGACGGACCGTCCTCGCCGAGGTCGGCCTGGCCGGCCGCGAGCGGGACTGGCCGGCCGTACTGTCCGGGGGCGAGGCCCAGCGGGCGGCGCTCGCCCGCGCCCTCGTCCGGCAGCCCGAACTCCTGCTGCTGGACGAGCCGTTCGGCGCCCTGGACGCGCTCACCCGGCTGCGGATGCACGCCCTGCTGCGGCGGCTCTGCGCCCGGTACCGGCCGTGCGTGCTCCTCGTCACCCACGACATCGACGAGGCGCTGGCGCTCGCCGACCGGGTCCTGGTCCTGACCGACGGCCGGATCTCGCACGACCTGCGGCCGTCGGCCGGTACGGCGGGCGGTACGGCGGGCGGCGGGCACGGGAAGGGCCGCGGTGAGCTGCGCGGTGAGCTGCTGGCCGCGCTCGGCGTGGAGGAGTGAGACGCGGGCGGGGCGGCGGGGGCGGGCGGGCCGGACCACCGGCCGTCCCCGCCCCCGCCGCCGTCCCGTCAGACCTGGTCGGGCCGTGCCGGACTCCGTCGGACTCCGTCAGGCCGAGGCCGGGAGACCCACCAACTCGGCCGACCCACTGCGGTTGTGGCGCTCCTGCCAGAGCTCCAGCGCGCTGCGACAGGCGTGGTCGAGGTGGCGCACACCGGACAGGTCGAGCCGGACCGGGCGGTCCGCGGGCAACCGTTCCAGGGTCTCCACCAGACGCGGCAGCCGCAGGAACGTGGCGTTGCCGTGCAGCACCACCTGGATCTCCTCGCCGTCGGAGAGGTCGGCGACCGTCACCTGGAGGTGCGAGGTGTCCCAGGCGCTCTTCAGCACCGCGAGGAGCAGGCCGAGCAGCACCCCTTCCAGCAGGTTGGTGACCACGATCGCCACGGCCGTGACGGCCAGGATCACCGCCTCGCCGCGGTCGGCCCGCCAGAGCGGGCGGAGGGAGCGGACCGGCACCAGCTTGGCGCCCGCGTGCACCAGTACCCCGGCCAGCGCGGCGAGCGGGATCGCCGACAGCGCGGCGGGGATCAGCGCGGCGAAGAGCAGCAGCCAGAACCCGTGCAGCACCCGGGAGGCCTTCGTCCTGGCGCCGGCCTGGACGTTGGCGGCGCTGCGGACGATCACCGCCGTCATCGGGAGCGCACCCAGCACGCCGCAGAGGGTGTTGCCGACCCCCTGGGCGAGCAGCTCGCGATCGTAGTCGGTGCGCGGGCCGTCGTGCAGACGGTCGACGGCCGCCGCACTGAACAGGCTCTCGGCGGAGGCGATCAGCGCGAACGTGAAGGCCGTGCCCAGCACTCCGAGGCTGCCGAGCGCGGCGAGGTCGGAGACGCCGGGCAGGTCGATCACCCCGCCCAGGCCGGCCACCTCGATCCGGGCGACCGGGAGGTCGAACAGCGCGGTGACCGCCGTGGCGGCGGCCACGGCCACGAGCGGCGCCGGGACCACCCGGACCCGGGCGGGCAGCCGCGGCCAGAGCAGCAGGATCGCCACCGTTCCGGCGCCGACCGCGGCGGCGGCGAGCCCGCGCGGGCTGCCGGCGACGTCGGCGACCAGGCCCGGCAGTCCGGCCAGCTTCGCGGGCCCGCCGGAGGGGCCCTTCGCGTCGGCCAGCGCGTAGAGCTGACCGGCGATCAGGACGAGGCCGATCCCGGCGAGCATGCCCTGGACGACCGAGACGGAGATCGCCCGGAACAGCCGGCCGAGGCGGGCCGCTCCCATGGCGAGCTGGAGGAGGCCGGCGACCGCGGTGATCACACCGAGGGTCGCGAGGCCGTGTTCCTGGACGGCGGCGAACACCAGCACGGTCAGGCCCGCGGCGGGGCCGGACACCTGGAGGCTGCTGCCGGGCATCAGCCCGGTGACCAGGCCACCGACGATGCCGGTGACCAGCCCCAGTTCGGCCGGCACCCCGGAGGCGACGGCGACGCCCACGCAGAGCGGGAGGGCGACCAGGAAGACGACGAGGGAAGCGGCGAAGTCGGAGCGCAGAGTGCTCAGCCGAAGGGCGGGACGACGAGTCATCGGGTCCTCGGGAGAGTTGTGGTGTGGGGACGGTGGCGGTGCGGACGACGGCCCTGCGGGCCGTACGGCCGCGAGCGGTACGGGAGCGAGGGGTGCGCAGACGAAGCACGGGGCCCCGGGCCGCGCGGACGCGGACGGTCCTGCTGCGGGCCGTCGCGCGGAACCGGCCTCAAAGCGGGAGGAAGAGGCCGGCGTCCGCCCGGTGCGCGAGCACCAGGCCGGTGTGGATCTCGTAGAACCAGCCGTGGAGTCTGATCTCGCCCTCGACCAGGCGCCGGGCGACGGCGGGGTAGCCGCGCAGCCGGTCGAGCTGGGTGAGGACGTGGCGCTGTACCGGCCCGGCCACGGTCGGGTCGAACACGTCGGCCTCGTCCGCGCGGAGCACCTCGTGGTCGGCGTGGCGCAGCCAGGCGCGGACGGCGGGCACCACGCTGAGGTCCTCGCCGCGGACCACGGCTCCGACCGCGCCGCAGTGCGAGTGCCCGCAGACGACGATGTCGCGGACGCCGAGCACTTCGACCGCGTACTCGATGGTGGCGGTCTCGCCCGAGGAGCCGTCGGCCCGGTAGACCGGGACGATGTTGCCGGCGGTGCGGAGCTCGAAGAGGTCGCCGGGGTCCGCGTTGGTGATCAGCGTGGGGACCACGCGCGAGTCGGAGCAGGTGATGAAGAGGGCCTGCGGGGTCTGGCCGGCCGCGAGGCCGGTGAGCTCCCGGCCGGTGTCTCCCGCGCGCTGCGGGAACGCCCGGGCCCTGTCGATGAGCGGTTCCATGAGGGTGGATGCCTCCTTCGGTGACCCCCTCGGCCTCGGCCGGGAGGGGCGGTGGACGGGCAGGCACGTCGGAACCAGACGTCTCCGGTGGACGGACGGGTACGGGCCGTGGCACGGCGCGCCGAACAGCCGCGCGTCGATGACCCTCGGTGTCCCCCCGGTGACCTGATGCCGCGTCAAGACGAAGTAAAACACGGGTATCGGGAAGGCAAAAGCGCATACCGAGCACGGATCGTGCCGATCCGGTAAACATCCTGTTACCTCGGACGGCAGAGCGCGGCCCCGGGCCCGGCACGCTGGGGCGCGAGGCCCCGCGCACACCGCACCGACCTCGACGAGTAGTTGCGTTCCCGGCGGTACGCGCCCCTTCCGCATACGCACGCCCCCCGGAACGGAGGTGCCGAGGGCCGGCGCCCCGGGCCGGGGCCGACCCTTGCGAACGACGACCCGACCCGCCGGACGGATCGCTGCACGTCGGCGGCGGCGGCTCGAACACCCGTGCCCTTCAGCGGTGTTCGGCGGACACCCGTGCACGCGGCGACCGGCCCGGCGGGACGCCCGGCGGCGCCGGCCCGGGCCGCCCGGGTGGTGTCAGGGGGCCTGGCGGGGGCTCTGCACGAGGCCGGACTGGTAGGCGAGGGCGACGAGTTGGGCCCGGTCGCGGGCCTCCACCTTGGACATCGCCCGGTGGACGTGGGTGCGGACGGTGAAGGGGCTGACGAACATCCGGGCCGCGATCTCCTCGTTGGTGAGACCGGTGGCGGCCATCGCCATCACCTCGCGCTCGCGGGCGGTCAGGGCGGCGAGGCGCTCGGGCACGCCCGCGGGGGCGCGGGCCGGGTCGGGGTGCGCGAGGAGCTGCTCGATCACGGCGCGGGTGGCGGCGGCGGAGAGCAGCGGGTCGCCGGCCGCGACCCGGCGCAGGGCGCCGAGCAGCTCCGTCGGTTCGGCGTCCTTCCCGAGGAAGCCGCCGGCCCCGGCGCGCAGGGCCTGGGCGACGTACTCGTCGATCTCGAAGGTGGTGAGGATGAGCACGCGGGTGCCCGCGAGGTCCGGGTCGCCGCAGATCGCGGCGGTGGCGGAGAGCCCGTCGACGCCGGGCATCCGGATGTCCATCAGGACGACGTCGGGGCGGGTGGACCTGGCCAGCTCGACCGCCTCCCGGCCGTCGGCGGCCTCACCGACCACCTCCATGTCGTCCTCGGCGTCGATCAGCACGCGGAAGGCTCCGCGCAGGAGCGCCTGGTCGTCGGCGAGCAGCACGCGAATGGTCATCGGGGATCCTTGTCCTCTCGGGCGGCGGCGGTGCGCAGGGGCAGTTCGGCGGAGACCAGGAAGCCGCCGCCGGGGCGGTGGTCGGCGGTGAGCCGGCCGCCGACGGCGGAGGCGCGCTCCCGCATGCCGATCAGGCCGTAGCCGGCCGGCCCGGTGGGGCGGGGGCGGGCGGCGGGCCGGTCGTTGGCGACGGCGACCAGGACCCGGCTGCCCGTGTACGTCAGGGTGACGGCGGCGGCGGTGCCGGTGGCGTGTTTGGCCACGTTGGTCAGGGACTCCTGGAGGATCCGGTAGGCGGTCAGGTCGACGCCCGGGGAGAGCGGCTGCGGCTCGCCCTCGACGGTGAGCCGGACCGGCAGGCCGGCGCGTTCGAAGGAGTCGAGCAGATCGGGCAGCCGGCCGAGGCCGGGGGCGGGTTCGAGCGGGGCCTCGGGGTCGTCGGCACGGCGCAGCAGTCCGACCGTGGCCTTGAGCTCGCGCAGCGCGGAGCCGGTGGCGTCGGTGAGGTGGCTGAGCATCTCGCGGGCCTGGGCGGGGTGCCGGTCGAGGAGGTGGACGGCGATGCCGGCCTGCGCGTTGGCGAGGGCGATGTGGTGGGCGACCACGTCGTGCAGGTCGCGGGCGATCCGGATCCGCTCGTCGGCGACCCGGCGGCGGGCCTCCTCCTCGCGGGTGCGTTCGGCGCGTTCGGCGCGTTCCTCGATGGCGGCGAGGTGGGCGCGGCGGTTGCGGACGGAGTCGCCGAGGGCGCCGGGCAGCAGGATCCATGAGACGACGCCGATCTTGGCCCCGATCGGCCCGTCGGGCTCGTTGATCGCGGTGACGATGGTGACCAGCACGGCCACCACGCCGGTGGCGATCCGGGCGGTGGTGCGGTCGGTGTGCACCGCGACGAAGTACAGCGCGGCCACGAGCGGGGCGATCAGGCCAGGGGTGAGCTGGACCACGGTGAAGCAGATCGCCAGGCCGCCGACGAGGGTCGCCGCGAGGACCGCCCAGGGGCGGCGCCGGTGGGCGAGGACGGCGGCGCTGGAGAGGACGGCCAGGGTGAGGGCGGCCGGATCGGGCTCCAGGTGGTTGCCGAAGCGGTCGGTCATGGTCGACCCGGCGGTGACGACGAGAAGCCCGAGCGTGAGCAGCGCGTCGAGCAGGCGGGGGTAGCGGCGGGCCCGGCGCAGCCAGGTGTCGGTCATGCTCGCATCTCCAGGTCCGGGGGTGCCCTGGCGGCTCCCCCGGCCGGGGGTGCCAGTTCGGTACGTCGCGCGGAGGCGGTGGGGCGGGTGGGGCGGGTGCGTCGGGTGGGGTGGACGGGGCGGTTTCGGTGGCGCGGTTCGACGGCGTGGTTCGTACCAGTTTGACCGGTCGGGCCGTCGGAACGGAGGCCGGGGCGGCCTCCCGCCTGTGAGACCGGTGACACCGGGGCCGTCCCCCGCCGGCCGCCCCCCCCCCCCCCGCGCCCCCCGCGCCCCCCCCGGGGGCCCCCCCCCCACCCGGCAGCCCGCGGGCACCACCCAAATAAACAAAAAAAAAGCAGAAAATAAGAT
>NZ_JBEXNT010000221.1:0-9144 GCF_040611255.1 Kitasatospora sp. NPDC002965
CCGACGCGGGCGTCCCGCAGGTGCGCGGAGCTCGGACGGGGGCGCCGCACCGGTCGTGCGGCGGCGCGGCTACTCAGCGGGCACCGGCGCGGGCGCGACGGTAGAGGACGCCGCCGCCGATCAGCAGCGCGAGGCCTGCCGCGCCGAGCATCTCGGTGCCGCCGGCGCCGGTCGAGGCCAGCTGGCCGCCGTCGGTGGAGCCGACCGGGGCCGCGGACGGGCTGCCGGTGCGCGCGGAGGCGGGCACCGGCTGTCGGCTCGGGCTCGCGACGCCCGGGCCGGCGTTCGGGCTGCTGCTCGCGGACGGGGCGGACGGCGTCGGGCTGCCGTTCCGCGGCACCCCGGGGGTGGTCTCGCCGGCACTCGGGGTCGGGGTGGGCGGCGGGGGCGGCTGGCTGGTGACCGGCGGCGGCGGGTTGTGCGGGTTGTGGCCCTCCGGGCAGTCCTCCTCCGGGACGGCGGGCGGGGTGTGCACCGGGGCGGGCGCGTTGGCGCAGTCGTTGCCGAAGGCGGGGTTGGCGGCGCCCACCACGTCGACCGAGTTGCCGCAGGCGTTCACCGGGATGTGCACAGGGGCCTGGACGCTGTTGCCCGAGACCACGCCGGGCGACCCGGCCGCGACTCCGGAGGCTCCGGCCCCCGACGCCGCGGCGCCCGAGGCCGCGGTGCCCGAGGCCGCGGTGCCCGAACCGGCGTGCCCGCCGGCGCCCGAGCGTCCGGAGGCGTTGGCGCAGTTGTTGCCGTACGCCGGGTTCAGCACGCCGATCACGTCGACCGTGTTGCCACAGGCGTTGATCGGCACGTGGACCGGCACCTGCACCGAGTTGCCGGAGGCCACGCCCGGTGACCCCACCGCGTCCCCCTCCGCCCCGGCGCTCGCATAGGCGTAGCCGGCGGTCGAAGCCAGCACACTGCCGGTGGCCACGGCCGTGAGGAGCCCCTTCTTGGCTGCATTCCTCATATTTTCCCCTGACGTATCGAGACGACGTGATGACCTACCGAAAGTCGGAATTTCCGAATGAGCGGAGAGGTCTTCGGCTGCATGGGAGAGAACGAAGAAGTCCGCGCGGAGGTTGACCCGAACCAGCCCTATTCATCCGTTCGAGGGATGTCATGAGGGAGGTACGGGGCGGGCACGCGCAGACAAGCGCCCCCGGCGCGGCGCAGCCGCCACCGGGGGCCCGACTCAACGACTGGTGTGGGCTCAGGCGTTGACGCAGTGGTTGCCGAACGCGGGGTTCAGCACGCCGATCACGCTGATGGTGTTGCCGCACAGGTTGACCGGGATGTGCACCGGGATCTGGATCTGGTTGCCCGACACGACGCCGGGGGAACCGGCGGCCACGCCCTGGGCACCGGCCCCGCCGTGCGCGGAGGCGACACCGGCGGCGGCGATCAGCAGGCCACCGGTGGCAGCGGTAACGGCGGCAATCTTCTTGACCTTCATCATTCCTCCTGTAAAAACACCCGGACATCGGTTCCGGGCCGTCACAGAAGTGAACGACGGTGCGGCCGAACGGGGTACGGAACAGGCGTCCCATTCACTCGCAGTGGTGATACGACGAACAGGTAATCGACTTACGGCGGCCGACGCGACCCTCCGTACGGCACAGGCCCGCCCACCCCTGCCACGACAAACGGCCCGCCCCCGGGGATCCGAGGGCGGGCCGGTCGCCCGACCGGAGCCGCCCGCCGGGGCGACCGGCGGTCCGACGGCTCCGCGAACCGCCTCAGCAGGCGTCGATGAACCGGTCCAGCACCCGCACGCCGAACTTCAGCCCGTCCACCGGCACCCGCTCGTCCACGCCGTGGAACATGCCGGCGAAGTCCAGCTCCGGCGGCAGCTGCAGCGGGGCGAACCCGAAGCAACGGATCCCGAGGTCCTGGAACGACTTGGCGTCCGTGCCGCCGGAGAGGCAGTACGGCACGGCCCGGGCGATCGGGTCCTCGGCGCGCAGCGCGGTCTGCATCGCCTCGACCAGGGCGCCGTCGAAGCTGGTCTCGATCGCCTTGTCGGAGTGCAGGCTCTCGCGCTTCACGCGCGGACCCAGCACGCTGTCCAGCTCGGCCAGGAACTCCTCCTCGTAGCCGGGCAGGAACCGCCCGTCCACGTGCGCGGTGGCCTGCCCGGGGATCACGTTCACCTTGTAGCCGGCGCCGAGCATGGTGGGCTGGGCGGTGTTGCGCAGCGTGGTGCCGATCATCTTGGCGATGCCGCCGAGCACCCGGAGCGTCTCGTCCATGTTCTCCGGATCGAGCTCGACGCCGAGCGCGTCCGACAGCTCGTCCAGGAAGGCCCGGACGGTCTTGGTGATCCGCAGCGGGAACTGGTGGCGCCCCAGCCGGGCCACCGCCTCGCACAGCTCGGTGATCGCGTTGTCGTCGTTCTCCATCGACCCGTGCCCGGCCCGGCCGTCGACCGTGAGCCGCATCCAGTGCATGCCCTTCTCGGCCGTCTCCACCAGGTAGAGCCGGGCCTTGTCGTTGACCGTGAAGGAGAAGCCGCCGACCTCACCGATCGCCTCGGTCACGCCCTCGAACAGCGCCGGGTGCTTGTCGACCAGGTACCGGGCGCCGTACGTGCCGCCCGCCTCCTCGTCGGCGAGGAAGGCCAGCACCAGGTCACGCGGGGGCTTGCGGCCGGTGCGCAGCCGGTCCCGGACGACCGCCAGGGTCATCGCGTCCATGTCCTTCATGTCCACCGCGCCGCGGCCCCAGACGCAGCCGTCCGCGATCTCCCCGGCGAACGGGTCGTACGTCCAGTCCGCGGCGTTGGCCGGCACCACGTCCGTGTGCCCGTGGATCAGCAGACCGGGCCGCGACCGGTCCTCGCCCTCGATCCGGACGACGGTGGACGCCCGGCCCTTCGCCGACTCGAAGATCTGCGGTTCGAGACCGAACTCGGCGAGCTGCTCGGCCACGTACTCGGCGGCCTTGCGCTCCCCCGGACCGGAACCGTCGCCGTAGTTGCTGGTGTCGATCCGGATCAGATCACGGCAGATGTCGGCAACCTCGGACTCGCCCGTCACCTTCGCCGCCGACCGCCCCGCCGACTCGCTCCGCTCGCTCACGGTCACTCCTCGTCTCTGGCCCGCACCGGCGCCCCAGCGCGCCATTCCCCGGGACCTGCACCCGGGCCGTACGAGCACGTCCGCCCATCCTCTCCCAGCCCCCGACCCGGATCCACCCCCACGAAACACGCCGACACGCCCCCGCAACCCCCACTCCCCCACCCGGAGCCGTTTTGGGACCGCAAGCCGATCACTGCTACAGTTACATCTGTCAGCGCGGCCGACGAACAGAAGGAAGCCGCAAAGACAACACCCCGTCCGGGTGGCGGAATGGCAGACGCGCTAGCTTGAGGTGCTAGTGCCCTTTATCGGGCGTGGGGGTTCAAGTCCCCCCTCGGACACCATGTGCGGGTCAGGAGAAAT
Organism: Kitasatospora sp. NPDC002965; assembly: GCF_040611255.1. NCBI lineage: Bacteria > Bacillati > Actinomycetota > Actinomycetes > Kitasatosporales > Streptomycetaceae > Kitasatospora > Kitasatospora sp. NPDC002965. Next base: position 3,435 of record NZ_JBEXNT010000221.1, read on the forward strand.
CCTGGCCCGCATTTTGCGTTGTGCACTGTGGGGACCCGCCGGCGGCTGCGCAGCGGCGGGCCCTGCGCAGAGTGACGGGCGTTCCCCGCTCGCGGGCCGCACCGACGGGCGCCGGCGGAGTCGTCCCACACGTCACCGGGCCCGGCCCGGACTTCCCTCCACATACGCGCAGCTCAGCGGCCCTGCGCGTGCGACGGGGGCTGCGGGGGCTCGGATAGCCTGGCGGGATGAGTGAGAATCTGCCGCCCTGCCCCAAGTGCTCCGGTGAGTACACCTACGCGATGGACGCCCTGATCGTCTGCCCGGAGTGCGGGCACGAGTGGGCGGCGGCAGCCGAGGGAGGCGCCGGCGAGGCGGGGGCCTCCGGGGACCGGGCCGTGCGGGACGCGGTCGGGAACGTGTTGAACGACGGGGACACCGTGACCGTGGTCAAGGCTCTCAAGGTGAAGGGGAGCGCCTCGGGGATCAAGGCGGGCACGAAGGTACGGAACATCCGGCTGGTCGACGGAGTGGACGGGCATGACATCGACTGCCGGATCGAGGGGTTCGGCGCCATGCAGCTGAAGTCGAGCGTGGTGAAGAAGGCCTGACCTCGGCAGGGCCGGTCGTGGGGCGTCGTGCGCGGGCGGTGCCCGGGGTCAGCGGGCGGTCCAGACCGGGCAGGCGGCCTGGTGGCGGTGGGTGCGGACGACGGTGCCGCCGAGGGACCGGTGCTCGGTGGTCGCGATGGCGCAGCACGGCCGTGCGGACGCTGCCGGTACTGCCGGTGCGTGAGCGGAGGTGTGCCTGCGGGTGGGCGAGGGCGCGGCGGCGTGCACGGATGCGCGCGGGGCCGGGGCGCCGGGCTTGGGACCCGTCGAGGTGCACGCGGAGGCGGGCGGCTGCTTCCGGCAGGCCACCGGTGCGGCGGCGGCCTCGGTGGTCGTACCGATGGTGCCGGAGCGGGGGGCACCCTTCCGCGGGGTGGTGGCGCGGTGGGCGGTGGGCCGACGGCCGCGTCGGCGGCGGGGGGAGGACGTGGTCATGGTGGCGAGGTTGCCCCGGCCGGAGCCGCCCAATCCGGCACCCACTCGAACGAGTGTGGGGCGGAGTTTCATTGACGCCGACTCGGACGGGCGGAGAACTGCCTCCTCGTGAGGGACGTGCACTTCTCCGGGCCTGCCGACGCCGGGCGGCCGGGCGGCAGGCTCAGGCCGCCGGCGCGGGGGTGCGGGCCGGGGTGCGGCGGTCGGTCAGGTTGCGGACCAGTTCGCCGGTGATGAAGGCCGTCACCGAGGCGACGATCAGCAGCGGCATCTCGTCCGTCGCGTTCGATCCCAGCAGCGCCGCCGCCAGCACGGTGCTGGTGAGGGGCAACCGGGTCACCGCCGCGCCGGCGGCGGCCAGCCCGGCCGCCATGCCCGGAGCGACGCCGAAACCGGGCAGCGGACCGCACGCCACCCCGATGGTGGCGCCGATCAGGATCGCCGGGAAGATCGGGCCGCCGCGCAGGCTGCCCAGCGCGATGCCCCAACCGACCGTCTTGCAGAGCGCGAGCGCCAGCAGCGCGCCCTCCGACCAGGCCCCCGGGTTCGCGGCGAGGGCGCCGAGGGTCGCCTGTCCGGAGAGCGCGTCCTCCTCCGGTGAACGGCCGGTCATCAGCGCGTACGCGGCGATGACGACGCCGACCGCGACCGCGCAGAGCACCGTCCGGATCGCCGTCTGCCGGACCGTCGGCACGGAAGCGGGGCCGCCGGGGCCGTTCGGGTCACCGACGGTGAAGACCTTGACCCGGCGGCCGAGCATCTGGCCGGCCACGCAGACCACGGCGACGAGGACCGCGACCGGCACGCCCCAGAGGAAGTCGCCCGGGTCGGGCGTGCCGCTGGACGGCACCGAGGGCAGCGAGAGCGCGCCGATCGACAGCCCGGTCCAGTGGCCGAAGCCGGTGAACACCAGCGCGCCGATCCCGCTGGCCAGCAGGCAGGGCAGGATCAGCGCCACCAGCTGCGGACCCCCCAGCCCGGCCGCCTCGATCATCATCACGGCGGCGACCAGCGGACTGCCGAAGATGGTGGAGATCGCCGCCGTCGAACCGGCCGCGCCGAGCACGGGCGCCAGTCGGGGCTGGGCCGCGCGGCGCGCGGAGCTCACGGCGAGCAGGGCCAGTCCGCTGCCCATCGCCATCAGCGGCGCCTCCGGGCCGAGCAGCGCGCCGAGCGGCAGGCAGACGAGCGCCGCCAGGATGACGCCGGGCACGGCCTTCGGCAGGGTCGGGGCCCCGCCGAGCCCGTCCACCGGGACGTGCCCGCCGCGGCCGGGCATCCGGGTCACGATCGGGGCCACCAGCAGCCCGGCGATCAGCAGCAGGGGCAGCGGCCACCACCAGGGCGCGCGGTCGTGGCCGAGCGCCTCGGGCAGGCTCTCCCAGATCCAGTGCTGGAGTTCGTGCTCCAGGCTGACGAACCCGAAGGCCGCCAGCGACACCGGGACGCCGACCAGCGCCGCGATCAGAAGGAGGCCCAGGTATCCCCTGGTCAGCAGCAGACCGCGCAGGGTGGGGTCACCGCTCTGCTGGGGCATGCCGGCTCCTTCGCGCTCCCCGGCCGGTCCACCCCCGGCCGCGTCCTGCGACCGAGTCTCGCCCGCGACCCGGTGCCCTGCACGGCAGGCGGCGTCCGGAACGCGGCGTGCCCCGCCGGGTTGCGCCGGACGGGTGAGCGGGGAACGGGGCCGGGCGGGGAACGGGGCCGGGCAGGCGGGCAGGCGGGCGGGCGGGCAGGCGGGCAGGCGGCCAGGCGGCCAGGCTGGCGCGAAGGGTACGGGCGAGCGGGTGGGTGCCGGGGTGGACGGGGTCGGTCCTGCCGGACCGTCAGTCCTGCCGGACCCGGTGGGACTCCCCCAGCGCGCTCTCGATCCCCTGGACCATCCGCCAGAGCGGCATGCGACGGCTGGCGACCAGCACCACGACGTCGTCGTCAGGCCCGGCCTCGTCCCGGCCGTCCGGACCGCGGCCCGGGCCGACCTCCGGGTCCACTCTCGACCCCGCGCCCGCGCCGTCGGCCGGGGCCGGGGCCGCGCCACCGGGCCGGTCGCTCCAGGTCCCGGTGACGAAGGCCATCGCCCGGTCCACCTCGGCCACCCAGTCGCTCTCGCCGCCCGAACGCAGCCAGGTGCGCAGCGCGTGGTTGTGCGCGGCGACCACGGCGGCGGCGATCACGTCGGCCCGCAGGGCCCCGTCCGGCCGGTCGGCGAAGCGGCCGCGCAGGTAGTGCGCGAGCGTGTGCTCGTAGCGCCAGACCACGGAGAGCTCGTAGGCCCGCAGGCCGGGCACCTTGCGGGTGAGCCGGTAGCGCTGGACGGAGAAGGACGGCTGTTCGGCGTACATCCGCAGGACCAGCCGGGCGGCGTCGCTGGCGCGCCGGACGGGGTCCTCCTCGCCGGTGCCGGACTCCAGGAACTCCGTCATCTCGGCGAGGCTGCGCTCGTGGTCGGGGAAGACCACGTCCTCCTTGGCCGGGAAGTAGCGGAAGAACGAGCGCCGGCCGACCCCGGCGAGCGAGACGATGTCGTCGATCGTGGTCTGTTCGAATCCGCGCTCCAGGAAGAGCTCGAAGGCGGCGGCGACCAGCGCCTCGCGCATCGCGGGCTTGGGGGGCCCGTCGTTCATGGGCTGGTCCTGCGCTTCCTTCTCGCTCATTCCCGGAACATAGCATCGGCTTCGAACACCAGGACCAGCGCGCGTACGCCGCGTACAGCTCGTGCGACGTACGGCGCGCCGGTCCGGACGCCCGAAGGGTGACGACGGGTTACGGCAGGTTCCGGGCCATGACGATGCGCTGGATCTGGTTGGTGCCCTCGTAGATCTGGGTGATCTTCGCGTCCCGCATCATCCGCTCCAACGGGTAGTCACGCGTGTACCCGTACCCGCCGAGCAGCTGCACCGCGTCCGTCGTGATCTCCATCGCGGCGTCCGACGCGAAGCACTTCGCCGCCGCCCCGAAGAACGTCAGGTCGCCGTCCCCGCGCTGCGACTTCGCCGCCGCCGCGTACGTCAGCTGCCGCGCCGCCTCCAGCTTCATCGCCATGTCCGCCAGCATGAACTGCACGCCCTGGAAGTCACCGATCGGCTTCCCGAACTGCTTGCGCTCGCGCACGTACCCCTTCGCGTAGTCCAGCGCCCCCTGCGCGATCCCCAGCGCCTGCGCCGCGATCGTCACCCGGGTGTGGTCCAGCGTCCGCATCGCCGTCGCGAAGCCCGTGCCCTCCGCACCGATCATCCGGTCGGCCGGGATCCGCACGTTGTCGAAGTACACCTCGCGCGTGGGCGACCCCTTGATGCCCAGCTTCCGCTCCGGCGCACCGAACGACACGCCCGCGTCGCCCTTCTCCACCACGAACGCCGAGATGCCCTTCGACCGCGCCTCGGGGTCGGTCACGGCCATCACCGTGTAGAACTCGGACACCCCCGCGTTGGTGATCCAGCGCTTCACGCCGTTCAGCACCCAGAAGTCCCCGTCCCGCACCGCCCGGGTCTTCATCCCCGCCGCGTCCGAACCCGCCTCCGGCTCCGACAGGCAGTACGAGAACATCCCCTCGCCGCGGGCCAGCGCCCCCAGGTACTTCGCCTTCAGCTCCGGCGACCCCGACAGCTGCACCGGCAGCGACCCCAGCTTGTTCACCGCCGGGATCAGCGACGACGAGGCGCACACCCGTGCCACCTCCTCGATCACGATCACCGTCGCCAGCGCGTCCGCCCCGGCACCGCCGAACTCCTCCGGCACGTGCACCGCGTGCAGGTCGTTGCTCTGCAGCGCGTCCAGCGCCTCCTGCGGGAACCGCCCCTGCTCGTCCACCTCCGCCGCGAACGGAGCGATCTTCGCCTCGGCCAGCGATCGCACCGCCTCACGAAGCATTCCGTGCTCCTCGGAGATCCGGAAGAGATCGAAGTCCTGGCTCATGAGCGGCCACTCCTGTTTCACGACGTTCACGACGGTACTCAGTACCCTTCATTATGCACGTGCGGAGCAGAAAGGGAACTCAGTGCCTTCACAGAGCGGCACTGAGTTCCCTATCCTTTTCGGGGCGGAAGCCACCGAACCGTAAGCCGTCCGAGCGCAGGGAGATGACAACGTGGTCCACTCAGCCATCGACGCCGACATCGACATCGCCAACGCCCCGCTGTTGTTCCAGCGCTGCGCCTGGTGCAGCAACCCGACCTTCCAACGGCTGCTCTGCCCCACCTGCGGCTCCACCGACCTGCGCCTGGAGCGCAGCGAGGGCACCGGGGTCGTGCGGCGCTGCGCCGTCGAACAGGCCCGCACCCCGCTGGCCCGGCAGAAGTCGCTGATCCGGATGGCCGAGGGGTTCGACGTCTGGTGCATCGTCAACGGTCTGCGCTCCACCGTGCCGGTGGGCACGAGGGTCCGGCTGAGTGCGGCGGAGGGCTCGGAGCACCCGGCCCTGACGGTGCTGTCGCACGAGGAGCCCGAACGGCTCCCGTCGCTGGACCCGCGCCCGCTGCCACCGGTCCAGGGCGGGTTCACCCAGCACCTGGCGATGTTCGCGGAGTAGCGCAGGGGCCCCTCGTCCGGTGCGAAGAAGCCCGGGCACGGGCCCGGCCGCGGGCGGCCTCGCAGGCCCCGGCCGCACCGAGTGCCGGAGGGCGTGGCACCGAGTACCCCGGGGTACTCGGTGCCACGCCCTCCGGCACTCGGTGCGGCCGGGGCCT
>NZ_JBEXNT010000222.1:0-9108 GCF_040611255.1 Kitasatospora sp. NPDC002965
ACCCGCGTGGGGCTGCGGGCCTCTGTCGGAGAAACCGGCCGAGGCCCGGGGGTGCCCCGCCGGGAGGGACGGCGCCTCCGCCCGGCGGGGCCGCGCTCAGCGGAGCTCAGCGGCGCTCAGCCGCACTCAGCGGCACTCAGAAGAACACCGAACGCCGCTGCACCAGCAGCTGGTAGAGGGTGTGCTGGATGGTCTCCCGGACCTCGTCGGCCAGGTCGAAGACCAGCATCGGGTCGTCCGCCGCCTCGACGGGGTGCCGGTCGGTCGCGATCGGCTCGCCGAACTGGATGATCCACTTGGTCGGCAGCGGGACCGCCCCCAGCGGCCCCAGCCACGGGAAGGTCGGCGTGATCGGTACGTACGGCAGGCCCAGCAGCCGGGCCAGGGTCCGGAAGTTGCCGATCATCGGGTAGGTCTCCTCGGCCCCGACGATCGAGCACGGGACGATCGGCACCCGCGCCCGCAGCGCGGACGACACGAAGCCGCCGCGGCCGAAGCGCTGCAGCTTGTACCGCTCGGAGAACGGCTTGCCGACCCCCTTGAAGCCCTCCGGCCAGACCCCGACCAGCTCGCCCCGTTCCAGCAGTGCCTGGGCGTCCTCGTTGCAGGCCAGCGTGTGCCCGGCCTTCCGGGCCAGTTCGTTGATGCCGGGCAGGACGAACACCAGGTCGGCGGCGAGCATCCGCAGGTGCCGGTGGTGCGGGTGGTGGTCGTGTATGGCCACCTGGGTCATCAGGGCGTCCAGCGGGATCGTGCCGGAGTGGTTGGCGACGATCAGCGCGCCGCCCTCGGCCGGGATGTTCTCGACGCCGCGGACCTCGACCCGGAAGTACTTCTCGGCCAGCGGCCGCAGCAGCCCGAGCAGGACCTCCTCGGTCAGCTCCCGGTCGAAGCCGAACTCGTCCACCTCGTAGTCGCCGGTGATCCGGCGGCGCAGGAAGGCCAGGCCGTCGGCGGCCCGGGACTCCCAGCCCTTGCCGAACAGCCGGGTGGCGGCCGGGCCGAGCTGCCCGGCCAGTGCCCCGCCGACCGTCTCGGCGACCCGGTCGGCCAGGCCGGGGCCGACCGGCGGCTCGGTCCAGCTGGGGGCGGACTCGATCGGGATGACCTTCGCCTCGCCCGGCGCGTTCTCGGCGGCGGCACTCATGCGGGTTCAGCTCCTGGGTCGGTGCGGGCGGGCGGGACTCTCCGGTGCGGCCCGGCCGTGCCCCGGGCGCTCGGGGCCGAGCAGCGCGGCCACGCCGTCGGTGACGGCGGCCAGCCGGCCGGGCGGCAGCAGGCCGGGCGACTGCGCCGCGGCGAAGTCGGTGAACGCCTCCGGGGTGGTGAACGCCGGACGGTAGCCGAAGGTCTCCCGCAGCCGCGTGGTGTCCACCACCCGGCCGTGCGTGAGCAGCCGGAGCTGCTCGGGCGAGACGTCCACGAGCCTGGTCTGCCGGGCCAGTCCGGCGAACCAGCTGATCGCGGGCAGCAGCAGCGGCAGGGTCGGCCGGCCCAGCCGGCGGGCGCACTGGGAGAGCAGCAGGACGCCCTCCCCCGCCACGTTGAAGGTACCGGTGTTGACGGTGCCCGGCTCGGCGGCGAACGCGGCCCGGCAGAGCACCTCGATCACGTCGTCCTCGTGGACGAACTGGAGCCTCGGGTCGTAGCCGAGAACGGTCGGCAGCACCGGGAGCCCGAAGTAGTCGGTCAGCGGGGTGTCGGCGGCCGGGCCGACGATGTTGGCGAACCGCAGCACCGTCACCCCGACGTCCGGGCGCCGCCGGGCGAAACCGCGGACGTAGCCCTCGACCTCGACCGCGTCCTTGGCGAAGCCGCCGCCCGGCAGGTTCCTGGGCTGGGTGCGCTCGGTGAACACCGCCGGGTCGCGCGGCGCCGAGCCGTACACGCCGGTGGTCGACTTCACCACCAGCCGGCGGACACCCGGCGCCTTCTGGCAGGCACCGAGCAGCTGCATGGTGCCGATCACGTTGGACTCCTTCACCGACGAGCGGTTGGTGGAGCCCAGCCCGGTGGCGCTGACCGCGAGATGGACCACGGTGTCGACCCCGTGCTCGGCGATCACCCGGGCCACGGCGGGGCGGCGCAGGTCGAGCTGGTGGAAGCGGTACGGCGCGGCGGGCCCGTCCGGCTCCGCGAGCGCCCGCAGCGGGGGCCGGGGCGGCTGCACGTCCACGCCGACCACCAGGTCCACCCCGGGCCTGCGGCGCAGCTCGGCGGCGAAACGGGCGCCCAGGTGCCGGGCCACGCCGGTGACGAGCACGACCGTTCCCACAGCGCTGCACCCCATTTCCACGCCCGCCCGTTCCTCGGCCCGGGCGGCCTGCGTGCACCGTACCGCGCCGCCGTGGCGGGCCGTGAAACGACACCGCCCGCCCAGGCCACGAGGGCCTGGACGGGCGGGGGAACGCCTGAACCCCGCCGGAGCGGGGGGATACTTCGTTGCGTCGCTGGACCCTCGTCGTGGGGTCACCCCCGCCGAGGCGGGGAAGCTCACAAGCTCAGGCGTTACTTCTTGTTGCGACGCTGAACACGCGTCCGCTTCAGAAGCTTGCGGTGCTTCTTCTTGGCCATACGCTTGCGACGCTTCTTGATGACAGAGCCCACGGAACAACCCTCGCTCACTGAGACTCGCGCCCGTGAGAGACGGAGTCCATACGACTGACGGACGGCCTAGCCTACCGTCCACTCGCCCAGGGCCGTAATCGTGCTCCCCGGGACGGGCAAACTCGGGGCGAATCCGAGGCGAACGGGCGCGGGGCCCACCGGCTGTGGGCCCCGCTCCGCCGGACTGTCCTACGCGCTTTCGAGCCGCACGTAGGAGTCCTTGAGGTACTCGTGCACTGCCTGCTGAGGCACCCGGAACGACCGGCCGACCCGGATGGCCGGCAGTTCGCCGCTGTGCACCAACCGGTAGACCGTCATCTTGGAGACCCGCATGACCGCGGCCACTTCGGCCACGGTCAGGAAGACGACGTCCTGCAAGGGGCGTTCGCCGGAACTCATGACCATCACCCGACCCTTACCCGTGTGCAAGGCACCGGCTTCCCCTCCGGTGACTCCACCGGCACACGTGTATCCCCAGAGTAGTTATGGGTGGTACCAGTGGGAAGAGGGAGAAGCGCAGTCGTCGTACGGTGAGGGATAAGCCCGTTGCAGTACGTAGCCGATCGGCGGTCTGCACCAGTGGTCGTGCGCACGGCCCCGGTCCGGCACCGGCCCTTCACAACCGGGGGCGGCCGTTCAGCGGCGCGGGCCGCCGCCGCGGCCGACGCCGCAGGTCAGGGCAGCAGTCCGTGGTGCGGCAGGACGGCCCTGCGGGTGGCCAGGATCGCCTGGTCGAGGCGGTCGGCCGGATCGTATCCCGCCTCGAAGTCGCGCCAGGCCGGGCGCGCGCCGTCGGTCATCCGCAGCGGGGCCGGACGCCGGGTCCGCCGGTAAACCTCCGCCCGCCATGTTTCCGGAGTCTCGGTGACCGGGTCGACGGGCCGGCCCGCGGCGGTCGCGACCAGATGGGTCCACGTCCGCGGTACGACGTCGACGACCGCGTAGCCACCCCCGCCGAGGGCGATCCAGCGGCCGTCGGCGTGCTCGTGGGCCAGCGCGTGCAGTTCCTCGGCGATCAGCCGCTGCGCGTCCACGGTGACGGCGAGGTGGGCGAGCGGGTCCTCCAGGTGCGTGTCGGCGCCGTGCTGGGTGACGAGGACCTGCGGCCGGAAGGCGGCGAGCAGTTCGGGCACCACGGCGTGGAAGGCGCGCAGCCAGCCGGAGTCACCGGTGCCGGCCGGCAGCGGGAGGTTGGCCGCGGATCCCGGGGCGCCGGGCCCACCGGTCTCGGTGGCCCAGCCGGTCTGCGGGAAGAGCGTGGCGGGGTGCTCGTGCAGCGAGACCGTGAGCACCCGCGGGTCGTCCCAGAACGCCTCCTGGACGCCGTCGCCGTGGTGGACGTCGACGTCGACGTAGGCGACCCGCTCGGCGCCGAGTTCGAGCAGCCGGGCGATGGCGAGGGCCGGGTCGTTGTAGATGCAGAAGCCGGACGCCTTGCCGGGCATGGCGTGGTGCAGGCCGCCGGCGAAGTTGACGGCGTGCGGGGTCTCGCCGCGCCAGACGGCCTCGGCGGCGGCGACCGACTGCCCGGCGATCAGCGCGGAGGCGGAGTGGACGGCCGGGAAGGACCAGTTGTCGTCGGTGCCGAGCCCGTGCCGGGGGTCCTGCTCGTCGGGGTGGGCGGCGGCGTGCTTGACCGCCTCGACGTAGGCGGCGGTGTGCACCAGCCGGAGGGTCGACTCACCGGCGGGCGGCGCGGACCGGACGGTGACGCCCGGACCGCCGTCGAGGCCGAGGGACTCCACCAGCCGCATGGTGAGCGAGAGCCGCGCGGGGTCCATGGGGTGGCCGGGGCCGAAGTCGTACGCGGTGACCGCTTCGTCCCAGAAGAGGTGCAGGCCGCAGGGGGTGACGCGCTCGGCTTCGGGCATGGCCTCCACCGTAGTGGGTGAGGCCGGTGCGGCCGGGCAACGGGCCCTTGAACGCCGGTGGTACGGACGTCAGCCGCGAGGGAGGCCGGCGCGCGCCCCGACGGGCGGTGCCGCCGGAACGGGCGTGGCGGCGGGAGCGGTCGCGGGTGCGGCGGCCCGGTCCGGGCGGCGGCCGGCCAGCCGGCACCCGAGGCAGTCGGGGTGGCCCCGGCGGGCGTCGGGGTCGGGGGTGCGCCAGTGCCGGCGGCCGGGCGGGCGCGGCCCGGTGGCCTTGCCCCGGCCGGCGAGGTGGAGCAGCCAGGCGGCGAGGGCCCCGAGCACGGTGAGGGCGGCGCCGGCCCAGAGCCCGGGGGCCGACCCGGCGATGAGGGCGACGCCCGCGACGGCGGATCCGAGCACGACGATCGCGGTCCCGGTCCAGCCGGCCACGGTGTGGCCCATGTCGTGATCTCCGTGTGCGCCCATGTCTCCTCGTTTGGTGTGATGGGTGCGGTCCGCATCCACTCGGACGTTTTATCTCACGAGCTAAGTAACTTAGATACTAAGGAGATACCCCGTGGAGGGCAAGCCGCGCCCGCAGGCGACGGCCGAGCAGGCGCTCTATGCGATGGACCGGATGATCGCGCTCGCGCAGTTCGGCCAGCAGGACATCGCCTCGCGGCTCGGGCTCAACGTCACCGACCTCACCTGTCTGGGCTTCGTCATGGAGGCCGCCCTGGCCGGCGAGTCGCTGGCGGCCGGCGACCTCGCCGAACGCGCGCAGCTGACCACCGGCGCGGTGACCGGGGTGCTCAACCGGCTGGAGAGGGCCGGGTACGCCCGGCGCGAGGCGGACCCGGGCGACCGGCGCCGGGTCCGGGTGGTGCTGGACAGCAGCGCCCAGGCCCGGATCCTGGAGGTCTACGGACCGTTCTACGAGCGGATCAACCGCCTCTTCGCCGACTACACCGCGGACGAGGTCGCGGTGCTCGCCGACTGGTTCACCCGCGCGAAGGGGTTGCTCCGCGAGTCGCTCGACGAGGTCCGCGAGGGCGGGGACCGGCGCTAGGCCCGCCACGCGGCCGGTGACGGGCGCGGCCGGGCGGACGGCCTAGACGCGGACCGCGACCGCGTCGGGAGCCACCGGGGCCGGGGCGAAGCGGTCGGCGAGCGGCAGCACGGCGAGCACCAGCAGCATCGGCGCGAGCAGCGCCCAGCGGTACGAGCTCGCGTCCGCCAGCGCCCCGACCAGCGGCGAACCGACCAGGAAGCCCACGTAGTTGAAGAGGTTGAGACGGGCCACCGCGGCGTCCGAGTCGGCCGGGAAGAGCCGCCCGCCGGCCGCGAAGACCTGCGGGATGATCGCGCAGATCCCCAGACCGAGCACGGTGAACCCGGCGATCCCGACCCGGGCGCCGGGTGCGACGGCGGCCAGCGCGAACCCGAGCGCGGCCAGCACCGCGCCGGACCGGACCACCGGGACGGCGCCCCAGCGCTGCACCGCGCGGTCGCCCAGCGCCCGGCCGAACAGCATCGCGACCATGTAGCCGAGGTAGGAGAGCTTGGCCACGTCCTCCGGGCTGCCCAGGCCGTCGGTCAGGTACTTGACGCTGTAGTTGGAGACCGAGGCGTCGGCGATGTACGCGAAGGCCATCGCCAGGCAGAGCGGCAGCAGCGGGCGCCACGGAACGGCCCGGGCGGCGGCCTCGGCGGCCTCGCGGACGGCGTCGCCGAGTTCGGCCGGCCCGGCGAGGCGGGTGCCGGCCAGCACCGCGAGCGGGGCGATCACCCCGGCCGCCGTGCCGAACAGCACCGGCAGGCCGAGGCCGGCGTGCGCACCGAGGCCGGCGACGGCGGCGCCGAGGATCCCGCCGAGGCTGAACGCCGCGTGGAAGCCGAGCATGACCGACCGGCCGTAGCGGTGCTGGAGGCCGACCCCGAGCATGTTCATACTCGCGTCCAGCGCCCCGACCAGCAGGCCGAACGCGCCCAGCGCGAGGGCGAGTTGCCAGAGCGTGTCGCCGAACCCGGCGGCGGCCAGGGTGACGCAGACGGCCGGCTGGACGACCCGCAGCACGGCCCGCGCCCCGGTCCGCCGGACCAGCCGCTCGGAGGCGATCGAGCCCACCCCGGCCAACACCGGCACCGCGGCCAGGAAGACCGGCAGCAGCGCGTCGCTCAGCCCGTACCGGTCCTGGAGTTCCGGGATGCAGGTGACCAGCAGGGCGAAGGTGACGCCCTGGAGCAGGAAGCCCGCCGCCAGCGCGGCGCGGCCGGCCCGGAGCCGCGGCGTGACCGCGGCACTCTCGGAACGCACATCAACCTCGCTACCGGCCGGTACGACAGTGGTGGCGAGAGCGTAGGCCGTGACGGGCGATCGCGGGAGGGGTCGCGCAGCGGTTCCGGGACACGGGCCGCATCAGAGCAGGCCGGGGACCTCCGCCAGGTCGGCGATCAGACCCGTGGCACCGGCGGCGAGCAGCTTCGCCGGGTCGGTGAGCGCGGTGTAGCCGTACACGTCCATGCCGGCGGCGCGGGCGGCCAGCACGCCGTTGGGGCTGTCCTCCAGGACCAGGCAGGCGGCCGGGTCGACGCCGAGGGTGCGGGCGGCGTGCAGGAACAGGTCGGGCGCGGGCTTGCCGACCCCGACGTCCTGGGCACTGAAGATCCGCTCCTCGGGGAACTCCCCGCGCAGGCCGGTGACGTCCAGCGCGGTGCGGATCCAGGAGTGGTGCGCGGAGGAGGCCAGGCAGTACGGCACGGAGCGCTGCCGAAGCTCCTTCAGCAGCGTCTCCGCGCCCCGCACGGCCACGAGTTCGGTGCCGAAGGCGTCGAACACCCGGCCGTGGAACAGTTCGTCGAAGCCGTCCGGGAGCCGCGCGCCGTCGTGGCGCTCGGCGATCACGTCGTGCACCCGGTGGGCGGCGGTGCCCATGAAGTCCCGGTAGGAGTCCTCGATCGTGGTCGGGTAACCGAGCTCGGTCAGGTACTCGGCCAGCAGCCGGTTGGACACCGGCTCGCTGTCCACCAGGACGCCGTCGTTGTCGAAGATCACCAGTTCGTAGGCCACGCGTTCGAGCCTACCGGGCCCGCCCGGCGGCTACTTGCCGCCGGAGGCCAGCTCCCGGGAGCGGTCCCGGGCCGCCTCCAGGGCGCCCAGCAGGGCCGCCCGCACCCCGTGGTTCTCCAGCTCGCGGATGGCCGCGATGGTCGTGCCGGCCGGCGAGGTGACCGCCTCGCGCAGCTTCACCGGGTGTTCGCCGGAGTCCCGCAGCATGATCGAGGCGCCGATCGCCGACTGCACGATCAGGTCGTGCGCCACCTGGCGCGGCAGCCCGAGCAGGATGCCCGCGTCGGTCATCGCCTCGACCAGGAAGTAGAAGTACGCCGGACCCGAACCGGAGAGCGCGGTCGCCGCGTCCTGCTGGGCCTCGGGCAGCCGCAGCGCCTTGCCGACCGACCGGAAGATCTCCTCGGCCCGCACCAGGTGCGCCTCGGTGGCGTGCGAGCCACCGGAGATGACGCTCATCCCCTCGTCCACCAGGACCGGGGTGTTGGGCATCACGCGGACCACCGGGGTACCGGCCGCCAGTCGTGCCTCGAACCACTCGGTGGGGATGCCGGCCGCCGCCGAGATCACCAGCCGGTCCGGTCCGACGTGCGGCGCCAGCTCGTCCAGCAGGGTGCCCATGTCCTGCGGCTTCACCGCCAGGATCAGGGTGTCGGCGAGCTTGGCGGCCTCGGTGTTGCCCACCACGCCGACCCCGTACCGGGCGGCCAGCTCCTCGGCCCGCTCCGGACGGCGGGCGGTCACCAGGACGTCCGCCGGGTCCTTCCCGGCCCGCAGCAGGCCGGAGAGCAGCGCCTCACCGATCTTGCCCGTGCCGAGGAAGGCGATCTTCTGTCCGTGCTCCGTGTTGCCGGCCATGGCCACTCCTTGCTTCCGGTACCGCGGCCATCCTCGCACCGCGTACGCGCCGGCGGCGGGACCGTCCACCCTGCGGAAGGCACGGGTCCGGGGTCCGCGGGCGCCGGGCCCGGGGCGCCCCCTAGGGCGAAACTCCGGGTTCTCCCCTATGGCCCGGCGCTGGGCCTGGGCGCACCGTGGAGGTATGGCACACGGAGAGATGTCCCGACGTGAGAACCGGCAGGTCGCCGTCGCCGCGGCGACAGTGGGCCCGTGGCGGACCGCCGCGGGAGTCGGTGCGGTGGTGGGGGCGACGGCCCTGGGGATCGACGCGATCTCCGGGGACTGGTCGCTGAGCATGCTGGCCGATCCGGCCGGCTGGGGCCTGTTCTTCTTCTTCCTGGTCGGTGCGGTCGGCGGCCAGCTGCGCCGCGACACCACCGACCGGCGGCTGGCCCGGTGGGCGGCCGAGCACCCGTGGCAGTCGGCGCTGCCGGCGGCCGGCGGGCTGCTCCTGCTGAACACGCTGGCGCAGCTGTTCCTCGGCGACGCGGGCGTGTTCGAGGCCTTCTTCCTCTCGCTGCTGCCGGCCGGCCTGCTGCTGGCCGTCGCGGGCGTGGTCGGCTCGGTGAAGCGGGCCCGCGGCAAGGGCTGAGCGGGGGCGGCGGTACCCGCCGACGGATGGAGCAGGCGCTGGCCGTCGATGGGGAGGCCGACCCGCTGTTCCCCGACACCGTGCCCGAC
>NZ_JBEXNT010000223.1:0-8776 GCF_040611255.1 Kitasatospora sp. NPDC002965
GGGCGGTCGCGGGGGGCCACGGCCACTAACCCCCCTTGGGGGGGGGGGGGGGCCCCCCCCCCCCCCCGCGCGGCCCCCCACCCCCGTCCTCGGATGTGACCCTTGCGTCGCCGGCCGGACGACCGGACTCGGGTGCGGTCGCAGGTCCACCCTCAGCGCGCAGTCCTTCCCGACCATGCTGATCGTCGACCGGCAGGGCCGACTGGCGGCCCGTGCTCTCGGCGGCCAGATCGACGACGTCCTCGAATCGATGCTCCAGCCGGTCCTGGCGGAGCAGCAGAGCTGAGCAGGGGAGCGTTGCAAGGCAGGTGCTGATCGTCGCCGCGTCCCGGCGAGGCCGGAACCGGGCCGGAACGGCGTGTGCCTCCGCAGCCTGGTCGGCCGGTGTCGAGGCGTCGTGGTGGCCCTGATGTGCGGGGTGGCGGCCGGGCAGGCTAGTTTGCTCGGGTGAGTCTCCTTGAAGATGTGGCCGAGCGCGACGGCTGGCGATGCTGGGTGTGCGACGAACCGGTCGACCCCGGCGAGTCGGTGAACGACCCGCGAGGGCCCAGTGTCGACAGCCGTACCGCCGACCGGAAGGCCAAGGTCGCCGAGCGGCTTGCGCACCGCGGGTGCAACACCCGCAAGGGCGCGGTCAAGGTGGTCATCGCCTGGCCGGACCGCCTGTACGTGGTCGAGCCGGCGCCCCTGATCACCGTGGCCGGGAGGCTGGAGCGCAAGGGGGGCCGCGAGATGGTGGGCCGTTGCCCGACCAGGCAGGACGCCCAGGCGGCGGCGGACTGGTTGGTGGACCGGTTCTCCCGACTGGTACCGGGGCTGCCCGTGACCGCAGACATCGAGGCGGGTGGCGGCCAGTTCCTCGTCATCCTGGCCACCGGCCGCCGCTGACCGGGAGCAACCAGCGCACAACCGCGGCCCGCAAGGGCCGGGGAGGCCGGCCACCCCACCCTGCGTGACTTCGGCACGGACACGAAGCGGTGGGGGAGCGGCGGCCGGTCGGGTCCCGGGGTTTCCGCGCGCAGCGGGCGGACGGGGCACCGCGCTACCGTGCCGCCCGTGGCGAGGAAGGCCGGGGGCCGTCCGTGGAAGCGAAGGGCCCAGGTCGGGGATCAAGCCAGACCTGGGCCTCGGGGTCCCCGGTGTGCTGCTGTCAGTGACGGGTGGTCGACGAGATCCGGGCGAGGACGGCGGCGGCCTGCGCCGGGTTGGTACGGAGCCAGTCGGCCAGGTGCTTTCGGACGGCCTCGGCGACGCAGGCGCGGACGGGTCCGGTGCCCAGCCGGTCGCGGACGGACCCCTCGAACGCGGGGTGATCGAGTTTCACCGACACGACCGCCCTCAGACCCGCGCCCAGCTGGATGGGGGTGAAGTCGGGGTCGGACGGGGCGAGTAGCTGTTGCTCCCGGGCGTAGACGATGATCGCGGTGGCGAGGCCGTCGCGGAAGCCGAGCTCGTGCGTGCCGCCACCGTTGGTCGGCCGGCTGTTGGCGTAACTTGCGACCCGCTCTTCGCGGGAGTCGCACCAACGGAGAGCCACCTCGACGGTTCCGCCCATTTCGGCGTACTCGCGCTCGAAGCCGATCACGTCCGGGTGGACGGGGACGCCCTGGTCGGCGATGTGGTCCCTCGGTCCGCCCGGGAAGCGGAAACGGATGTCCCGGGGCGCCGCGGGGTTTCGGTCATCGGTCAGTGTGATGTCCAACTCGCGATTCAGGAAGGCAAGTTCCCGGAAATGCTCGGCCAGTGCGTCGAACGAGAACTCCGGTGCCCCGAAGATCTCGGGGTCGGGGTGGAAGGTGATCGAGGTCCCGGTGCCGTCGGCCGGACCGGTGTGGGTGGGTACCGCGACAGCTACGCCTCGCTCGTATTCCAGAACCCAGCGGGCGCCGTCGCGTCGTACCTCGGCCGTCAGACGGTCCGACAGGGCGTTGACGACGGCCAGCCCCACACCGGTGAATCCGCTGTTGAGCGAGCGCCGGTCGGTCGGCGCCGCCCCCGCGCCGAGCACGGTCAACCGGGTCTCCAGCGGGGGCCCGTCGTTGTGGCCGGCGTGCTTGACCGGGAGGCCCGTGCCGTCGTCGGCGATGCGGACGCCGCCGTCGGCAGTGAGCGTGATCTCGGCGCGGCCGGCGGTGCCGCGGATGATCTCGCCCAGTGCGGGCTCGGCGGCCTCGAACACCATGTGGTGAAGGCCTCGTTCGCCGACCGACCCGATGTACATCCCGGGACGCTTCCGGACCGCCTCCAGACCCTCCAGAACCACGATGACGCTGGCGCCGTATGCGTGGGATTCCTCGCTCATGATGCCCCCTCCGAGGGTGTCCGACAGGGCTCACCAGCCTAGGAGATTTTCGAGAAAACGCCAGGTCAGGGCAAGTTTGGCGAGCTCGCATACGGGCTTCTGAGGGGCAGTCGGGAGTGCCGGGCCGGGTGGGGCGCGCGCCGCCGCCGTACTGTCGCCGTGGCCCCGTGAGGACCGCCCGTGACACCGTTCCGGGCGGGTCCAGGGTCACGAGTTCGAAGAATTTCGACGCCTACCCGGTGCGGTCGTGGACGACGGGTGAATCGTTCGGCACGGGCCCCACGACCCTCCGCACCACCCGCCGCACCCGGCCTGGGACGGTGGCGTAGGGCGACACGCTCACGCCGGCACCCGGCTGGTCGGGGGTGCCGCGAGGGCCCGGGGGTCGCCGGACCGACGTCATACCGACCTCGGGCTCAGGCTTGCCGGGGTCGCAGCCAGGGTGGCGGCTGCGCCGAGTAGCGGGCGTGTCCGGCGTCGAAGCCGGTCAGGTGGTAGACCGCGCCCTCGTACTCCATCTCCGGGGGCGGGGGGTCGAGGACCGGCGGGGCCCAGTGCGGCCGTCCGTCGATCTCGACCCGCGTCTCCAGCCTCGGGCTGCCCCAGAACCGCGTGAACTCCTCGGCCGCACGGGCGTTCCAGCCGCCGCCGAGCTTCGCCAGCAGGGCCGGGCTGTAGATACCCCGGACCCGCAGGTCTTCCAGGAACCGGCGCTGGACGACGACCGCGATGTAGCGGCGGTGGTTACCCCGGTGACGGCCGACGACGGTCACGCCCGGGTCCCACGGGTCCCACCGCGGCGGCGCGACCCAGACCTTGGCGCCAGGGGCGAAGTGCCGCAGGCCGGAATGGAGTTCGCCGCCGCCGGTGCCGTGGGCGGTCACCTGCGCCACGTTGGCCACCACGCAGAGGCCCAGAGGGGCGAGCCCCGTCTCGTCGTTCGTCATGATCACCATGGTGTCTGTGCAGTTCCGTTTCCGCACCGGGATTCGGGGCGGGTGCGCGGGCGCCGTCGGGCCGGCAATCCTCGCGGGAGAGGCTCCGGCCGGGCGGCTCCGGTCGTGGCCGGGGTGTCGGGCGCCGTCAGGGATGGAGAGCTGACGACACGGCAGTCGGCCGGCTCGCCCGCGATGCCCCTCATCTCGATGGCGCTCCGGCCGTGAGGGCGGCGCACCGGTTCAGCCGGGCGGTGTCCTGGGCAGGACGGTGAGCAGGTCGCCGGGCCGGCAGCCGAGTGCATCGCACAGCGCTGTGAGCGTGCTGAACCGG
This sequence comes from Kitasatospora sp. NPDC002965, assembly GCF_040611255.1. NCBI lineage: Bacteria > Bacillati > Actinomycetota > Actinomycetes > Kitasatosporales > Streptomycetaceae > Kitasatospora > Kitasatospora sp. NPDC002965. Next base: position 3,572 of record NZ_JBEXNT010000223.1, read on the forward strand.
ATCGCGCGTGCCCGGCCGTTCTTGAGGACGGAGAGGTTGGCAAGCGTGAGGCCGACCCGGTCCGCCAATTCGGTCAGCGTGAGGCCGCGTTCCTCCAGCAGCCTGTCGAGGTGCACCTCGACGCGGTGGTCTTCCTCCGGTGGCATCAGATCACCGTCTCCAGCTCGGCCCGCATCCCGGCGCCACGGCTGACGACCTCGGCGGACGCGAGGATCCCGAACCCGGCCAGCGTCCACGCGGCCGGGAACTCCCAGACCGTGACGCCCGCCGTGTCGCTCACGCTGAGGGCGAGATCCAGTGCCGCGGCGCTCTCCGTCACCCCGGCCAGAGTCCCGCCGACGATGACGAAGACGGCGAGCAGCCGCAACCGCCGCACCGCCTGGGTGGTGAACGGATCACCGCGACGGGCCCGCCGCACCACGAGCAGCAGCATGACCAGCATGCCGAGGGCGACCAGCAGGCTGGGCAGCGCGGTGAGTACCGCCGCGACGAGCTGGTGGGCGCTGGGATCGGCGATCTCCACCTCGATGACGGAGTCCGGGGTGATGCTGACGCCCCCGGTCGTCCTGCCGGGGATCACGGTGCTCCCCTCCAGCGCGCCGGCCGGTATCCCGGCTGTCACGGGCAGGTCGCCCAGCAGCGCACGGCCCACGGATACCGCGATCGCCAGGCTCGTTGCGACCAGACCGAGCGTGAGCACGCCCTGAAGTTCGCCGAGCCAGTCAGGCCTCCGCAGTTTGCCCAGCAAGGACATCCCAACCCCCCTTATCGATTACCGATATGCCGATAATCGATAAACAGGGCTTCCTTGTCAACCCGTCGCCCGTCGCCCGCCGCCCGCCGTAGCCCGGTCGGCCTCGCCCCTGCTCCATGCCGATTCAAGCCCGGCACGCTCGGGCCGTCGGGAGCCCGCAAGGCATGGGGGAGTTCGGGAGCCGGCCGGGCCCGATCGTCGACCGACGGTGTGTCGTGTCAGCGGAGCTCGACCGTCGGCCCGGAGGGGGCGACGGGGCGCAGGCCACCTGACCTGGCACTTCAGGATTCCCTCAAGGTTCCTCCCAAGAGCGATCAGGAACGGTGGGTCCTGTTGCCCGGTCGGTCGGGCAACAGGGTTCACTCGACCATTCTTGAGGAGTCGATCATGCAGATCCGTCGTGCAGTCGCCGGTGCCGCCATCGGAGCCGCTCTCGTTCTCGGTGCGGTGCCCGCCGCTCAGGCCCAGACGTCCAGTCCGGGCGCGAGCCTCGCTGCCGCCAGGTGCGCCTCCAACTGGAGCGACATCAACACCTTCAGCGTCACCTGCTCGGGTGCGGCCGGCACGAAGTTCTACGCCGTCGCCGAGTGCGGGAACGGCAGCATCGTCTTCGGTGCGAAGAAGTACGCGAACGGCTCCACCTCGTACGCCTACTGCGCGGGCAAGGGCGGGTTCACGGGCTACGGCTGGTGGGTGGTCTGACGGGTAGGTCGTACAGGGCCCGGCGGACACCGCTGCGCCGAGGCCTGCGACAGGGTCACCCTTCCTGATCACGCGCTCCACCCGGGGCGGGACGCCGGCTGACTTCCCAGGGCGCGTCCCGCCCCCACCTTCCTGCCGGCCGGTTGTCGGCCCGTAGCGTCGACGCTGCGCCCGCCGGGTTCCTGCCGCAGTCCCCGGCGACCTGGCCGTCCTGCTGACTCCTGGTCTGCCTGGGTGGCCCTCGGGGGTTGTGCCGGTCGGGGGCTCTACGGTTCCGTCGTGGGGCCGGCACCGACGTTTCCGGTGCAGGAGCCTCGAATGTCACAACGGCCTGGTTGGATTCCTGCATGACGGATTGGTCGCAACTCAGCCATGCCTACGGCTCTGCGGAAGACATACCCGCCCTGCTGGACGAGATCGAAGCAGATCCGAACGCCGAGCGCTGGAACGACCTCTGGTCGGCCCTCTGCCATCAGGGCAGCGTCTACTCGGCCAGCTTCGCGGCGCTTCCCCGGCTGACGACAATCGCCGTGGGTGCCGACCCGCAGGAGCAGCTGAACGCACTGCACCTCACAGCCGCGATCGTGGCGGGGACGGGCCAGCTGCACGGGGCCGACGACGTCCGTGTGAAGTATGCGCAGGAGATCGCAACCCTCCTGCGAATGGCGAACGAGCACCTTCGGACGTCTCCCGACCGGACCGACTACATCTACCTGCTCGAAGCCGTTCTGGCATTCGAAGGTGTCCCGGTCTGGGGTGAGGAGCTTGCGTGGGGACTCGTGAACGGGGAGTACCAGATCTCCTGTCCCGACTGCGAAACCAGCCTGTTCATCGCCATCGGCGACTACGGCTACTTCTCCACGAGCGGCGACTACGCCCTGGACGACCACGTGGAGAAGGCCCCTTTGCGACCCGTGGGCCCTGGCGACCTGAGCGGCATCGGCCAACGGATCCACGCACTCGCTCTCACCGACGGTCAGAACGAGGTCGCCACTGCTGTGACCTACCTCTTCGGAAGCGCGCACTGCACGGACTGCGGGGCAGACTTCGCCGTGGCCGACCAAGTAGGCGATCCCCACTGACCTCGCCCCGGAGCTGTCGGCGACGAGTGGCAGGCTGCGCCCGTGGGTTGTGGCACCCGTGGGTTGTGACGTCGGTGGGTGGGGTGTCCTGCGCAGGTGACGTCGCGGTCTGCTCCTGTCGGCGGCTCGCGAGGTGGCCTGTGGCGGTCGGGTTCAGCTTCGGTGGACAGCGGTGCCGAGTCACGGACCGGAGCCGACCGGCCCTGCCCAGGAGGGTCCTTGATCGCCCCGGGGCGCCCGAGACATACCCCACGGGGTAAACTCGCGGGCCAGCGACTCTCTGGAGGTATGGGAATGCAGGTCGACGACGAAGCGGTCGGCGCGGTCCTCAATCGCCTTCGTCGGGCCCAGGGCCAGCTCGCCGGCGTCATCGCGATGATCGAGGCAGGGCGTGACTGCAAGGACGTCGTGACGCAGCTGGCAGCCGTCTCCCGTGCCCTCGACCGGGCCGGATTCAAGATCGTGGCCAGCGGCATGCGGCAGTGCATGGCCGTCGCGGACGGCGACGAGCCGCCGATGAGCGAGGCCGAACTGGAAAAGCTCTTCCTCGCACTCGCCTGACGTCCGGCCCGCTCATCGGCGGCGCCGTGCGGCGCGGGGCTGTGTCTTCCCGGTCCGCCTGCGGGCGGACCGGGCCGTCCGGTCGGCGCCCGCCGCCGTGCAGGTGCGGGGCGCGCTAGTGCTGTGACCGCATAGGTTCGCCGGGTTGGGCATGGCGGCCTGGAGAGGGGCGCCTCTGTAAGATCGCGGGCCCATGGTGCAAGGGTCGGAGGGCATGACGATGGAAACGCCGCAGATACGCCTCGGCAGCGGTGGAGCGTGGCTGGAGCTGGTGGAGGCAGGCGAGAACAGCTGGCAGGTCACCGCCGACTGGTGCTCGTCGCTGTCAGCTGACTTCACCGCCTACCTCACCAGGGACGAGGTCTCGGACTTCGCCGCGCGGATGCTCTCCCACCTGCGCTCCCCCTCGGGCTCTCGATTCTCGGCGGCAGTGACTCCAGGTCGCAGCAACCCGCTGGTGCTGAGCGCCGAACCCGTCGGGGACGGGTTTGCCTTCTTCGTGCGACTGACTCCCAACGGTGACGACGACGTGTGCCACCTGCAGATGGAGATCAATCCCATCGACGCCACCGAGCTTCGGGACATGTTCGATGTGTTGCACGTAGCCATGGCGCTCTGACCACACGAATTGCCTGGTCAGGCTGCGACCCGAAGCCTTCGTCCGCCCCAGCGGATGCCCTTCTCACTGCGGACGCGGGTGCGCTCTCGGCGCTGGGCGGCCAGGACGTCGGGATGGCGGGCGTTGGTGTTGCGCCAGCGCAGGTAGGAGTGCAATTCGCGGGTCTGGACCGGGTGGTTGGGGTGGTTGGAGTTGGCGAGGGTGAACTGCCGCAGCGGTCCGAAGTGTGCCTCTATCGGGTTGGCCCAGGAGGCGTTGGTCGGGGTGAAGCAGAGGTGGACGTTGTTGTTCTTCGCCCAGCGCAGGATCTTCTTGCCGTTGTGGGCGGAGAGGTTGTCCAGGATCACGTAGACCAGGGCGCCGTCCGGCCGGGCGGCCCGGATCGACTTCAGCGCGGCCAGGGTGTTCGCGGTGCCCTTGCGGCGCCGGTTCACGCCCCACAGGGTGTCGTCGCCGATCGAGTAGCAGCCGTGGAAGTAGGTCACGCCGTGGGTGCGCTTGTAGGTGGCCGGCAGCTGGTCCGGCCGTCCCTGCTCGGCCCAGCAGCCGCCCGCAGTGGGACGGATGCCGAGCGGGCCGAACTCGTCGAAAGCGAACGTGCGGTCGGGGAACCGGTCCAGGACGTGCTCGATCCGGTCGAGTTTGGCGTCGTAGTCGGGGTCGGTGGACTCCTTCCAGGTATTGGTGCGCTGGAAGGTGACGCCGTGTCGGGCCAGCAGGCATCGCAGGGCCTCACGGCCGATCCGGATCACCCGGCCGTGGACGCGGCGCAGGTAGGCGAGCAGTTTGCGGATGGACCAGCGGGTGAAGGGCTGGCCGAGCTTGGCCGGGCGGGTAGTGGCCGTCTGGACGACGAAGTCCTCGTCGTCAGGACTGAGCAGGCGGGGACGGCCTCCCGCCCACTGAGGGTCCAGGCAGGCCAGGCCGATCTCGTTGAACCGGTGGATCACGTCCCGCACCGTGTCCTCGTCGGCCTGCACCAGCCGGGCGATGACGGGGACCCGGTTGCCGCCGGCCGAGGCCAGCAGCATCATCGCTCGCCGGTATCGCACCGAGCTGATACTGCCCCGCCGCACGATCCTCTGTAACTGCTGTCCTTCGTGGTCAGTGAGCCAGCGGACCCTGACCGGCTCTGCCATCGCACACCTCCGAGCGGAACGTCTCGCGACATCCAACCGGCCAAGGGCCCGCCAGCCAACCCGGCGGACCTTTGCAGTCACAGCACTAGCGTTCGATGTGCGCGAGGCGTCGGGTTCGCCGCGAGGCATGCGTTCGGCGTCGACCGTCCGGCTCGACCGGGTCCTGCCGACGGTCGCGTTCTCTCGCCGTTGACCGACCTCGACCGTCGTCGGCGGGGGGGCCGCAAGGGGGGCCCCCCCACGGCCGGTGCACCGCTGGGCCGGGGGGGCGGGGGCGGGGGGCGCGGCCGGGCCCCGGGATCCGGTAGTGTTGGGGGCAGCCCCTCGTGTGGCGTTATCTCTCTGAAC
>NZ_JBEXNT010000224.1:0-8775 GCF_040611255.1 Kitasatospora sp. NPDC002965
GACGTCGCACAGGACGGCTTCGGGTTGCCGAGGGATCGTCATGGACTCTGCGTAGGTCTTCAGGTACGAGGAGTCGCCGCGAATTCCGGCCAGGTAGAGGGTGTGCCCGCCCGGGGCGAGGGCGGTCGCGGAGACCCCGTCCAGGCCGAAGCCGGTGAGCGTCTCACCGGGGAGGCCGGCGTTGGTCGCGGTGTCGTAGGCGAGCACCGAGGCGTGCGGGGTCCAGCCGTCCTTGAGCACGTGGATTCGGCCGCCGTCCGTGCCGACCGCCACGTAGTGGAGGTCGACCGGTCCGTCGGCGAAGGTGAAGACGGGCCGGGCCGTGTCGTTGACGGTGTCGACCGCGTAGCCGGTCCCGGCGTTGACCTGGGCGCCCAGGGCGTACACGTGCAGGCCGTCGGGGGAGGCGGCCAGCTCCTTGGTGGCGCCGATCCTCTCGACGGTGCGCAGCACGGTCGGGACGGGCGCGGTGGTGTCGAGGTGTTCCAGACCGGCGTCGGTGGAGACGTAGGCGCCGGCACCGCCCGGCTGCAGGGCGATGGCGTCGACCGCGTGGCCGCGCAGCGGCACGGTCGCGGTGAAGGCGCCCTGCTGGGTGCCGAACACCAGCACCCGGCCCGGCCGCACGCCCTGGCCGTGGAGCTGCGGACCGTACTGGTCGACGTAGACCTTCGATCCGTCGGGGCTGACCGCCAGGTCGGTCAGACCGCCCGCCGACCAGCCGGCCGGCCTGGGCTGGTCCGGTGCGGGAGTGCGGGCCACCACGGTGTTGGCGGCCGGGTCGACGGCGACCAGGTGGTCCGACACCAGGACGTAGAGGCGCCGGCCGTCCTGGCTCACCACGGGCCGCCCGGCGGTGCCGTCGTCCGCCAGCGGCAGTTCGGCGACCACCGCGCCGGACCGGGTGTCGACCGTCCGCAGGACGACCGGGGTCCGGCTGCCGGCCCGGTCGGACGCCACGACGTAGGCCCTGTTCCCCTCCGGACCGACCGCCAGCCCCAGCGCCCGCCACCCGATGGCGGTACCGTCGTGGCCGCCGGGCGTACCCGGTACGGTGTCGGCGACGGCCGCCCCGGCGCCCGCGCCGGTCAGCAGGAGGACGGCCGAGGCCACCAGCGAGCCCGTCCAACGGGCCTTTGACACGCGCGAATTCATGATTCCCCACCCTGTGGTCTAGACATCATGTCGTGGTGCGAGGGTCAGGCTAGGGCACCGGGAGGGCGTTCCGGGGGCGGTTTCCGGCCCTCGTGCGGACGGGGGCGGGACGTGGCCGGCCGGCCACGCGGGCATGGCTCGATCGCACCCGGTCGGTCCGGTGCCGAGGCCGGTGCCGGGGCCGACGGGGCCGCGGTCCGGAGGCGGGGCCCGGGGCGCCGGGAAGTTCCCGATCCGGCCATAGGTCAGCTCTATGACCTCATAGATCTACACCGACTACTGTCGGCACGTACCGCCCGTGTTGGCTGGTCGTGGGGTCGCCCTCGCCCTCCTGCCCGCCCGTCCGTGTTCCCGTTCGGAGGATCGCCCCGCCATGTCCCGTCCGATCCGAGTCGCGATAGTCGGCGCCGGCCCCGCCGGAATCTACGCCGCTGACGCCCTGCTCAAGTCCGACGCCGCCCAGCAGCCCGGGGTCTCGGTCGACCTCTTCGAGCGGATGCCCGCGCCCTTCGGGCTGATCCGGTACGGCGTGGCGCCCGACCACCCGCGGATCAAGGGGATCGTCACGGCGCTCCACCAGGTGCTGAGCAAGCCGCAGATCCGGGTCTTCGGCAACGTCGACTACCCGGCCGACGTCACGCTCGACGACCTGCACCGCTTCTACGACGCGGTGGTCTTCTCCACCGGCGCGATGGCGGACCGGGCGCTCGACATCCCCGGTGTCGGACTCGAAGGCTCCTACGGGGCGGCCGACTTCGTCTCCTGGTACGACGGCCACCCGGACGTGCCGCGCACCTGGCCGCTGGAGGCCGAGAAGGTCGCCGTGCTCGGCGCGGGCAACGTCGCGCTGGACGTGGCCCGCATCCTCGCCAAGACCGCGGAAGAGCTGCTCCCCACCGAGATCCCGCCGAACGTCCACGAGGGCCTGCGCCGCAACAAGGCCCTGGAGGTGCACGTCTTCGCCCGGCGCGGACCCGCCCAGGCCAAGTTCAGCCCGATGGAGCTGCGCGAGCTCGACCACTCGCCGACCATCGAGGTGATCGTCGCCCCCGAGGACATCGACTACGACGAGGGCTCGATCGCCGAGCGGCGCGGCGCCAAGCACGTCGACATGGTCGCCTCGACCATCGAGAACTGGGCGATCCGCGACGTCGGCGACCGCCCGCACCGGATCTTCCTGCACTTCTTCGAGTCCCCGGTGGAGGTGCTCGGCGCCGACGGCAAGGTGATCGGGCTGCGCACCGAGCGCACCGAACTCGACGGCACCGGCAACGTGCGCGGCACCGGCCGGCACACCGACTGGGACGTCCAGGCGATCTACCGGGCGATCGGCTACTACTCGGACGAGCTGCCCAAGCTGCCGTTCGACCCGGTGTCCGGCACCGTCCCGAACGCGGCCGGCCGGGTGCTCGCGGCCGACGGCTCGCACCAGGCCGCCACGTACGTCACCGGCTGGATCAAGCGCGGCCCGGTCGGCCTCATCGGACACACCAAGGGCGACGCCAACGAGACGGTCGCCTGCCTGCTCGCCGACCGGGCCGAGGGCCGCCTCCCCGGCGCCGTCGAGCCCGAGCCCGACGCGGTCCTCGCGCACCTGCGCGAGCGGGGCGTCCGCTTCACCACCTGGGAGGGCTGGCAGCTGCTCGACGCACACGAGCGCGCGCTCGGTGCGGCGGAGGGGCGCGAGCGGGTCAAGGTCGTGGAGCGGGAGGACATGCTGCGCGGCAGCGGGGCGTAGCCGGGACGGCGTGCCCCCGGTCCGCGGGCCCGGCGACCGGTTCCGGTCGTCGGGCCCGCGGTCGTTCGCCGGATCTGTTCGCCGGGCCCGTTCGCGGGCCCCGGCCTCCGGATCCGGTCGTCAGGTCCTCGGGTCGCCGGACCGCTCGGGCCGCGTCCGCCCCGACGGGTGCCGCCCCGACGGGTGCCGGGGCGCCGGCGCGGGGGAGTCCGGTCGGCGCCGCCCGGTCAGCCCCGGAGGCGGTCCGGGTCCGGCAGGTCGCCGGGGGCGTCGGCGTCCGGCGCCGGCGGCGGGGAGAGCAGGACCGGCCAGGCGTCGTCGCCGGCGAGCACCTCGTCGAGGGTGCGGTCCGGTGCGGCCGTGAAGACGGCGGTTCCGGTGTCGGCGGCCCGCGCGTACAGCGCGGGGTCCACCGCCGTCTCGGCGCGCAGCACCAGCGTCGCCTCCGGGACGATCGGCGAGCGCGCGGGGAAGTCCGCCGGGTCGGCCCCGATCTGCTCCAGCGTGAACGGGTAGACGGCGACCTCGACGGCCAGCCGGTCCCCGTCGAGGGCGTGTTCCGCCCACCCGTCGGTCGGGAGCAGGAAGAGCGCGCCGTCCCCCTCGTGCCCGTACCAGCCCAGTTTCGCGACGGCCTGCTCGCCGGGCGGGCCTTCCGGGTCGACGAGCAGCGCCACCACGGGCGCGTCCGGGTCGTCGGGGTTGATGCCGGTACGGACATGCAGCCGGGCCACGGGTGACCTCCGATGAGCGGAAGGGGCTGGGGAGCGGGGCGTGGAGCGGTGGAGTGCGAATCTACGGCCTGCCGGGACGGGCACCGGCGCCGGGTGGGAGCGCGGCATCTTTTTGTCATGTTCGCGACTATGTTGCCGACTATAGCTTTCCCGGCCCGGGACCGGCAGGTGAACCCCGTACTCCGGATCGCCGGGGCGGCCGGGCGGGTCGGGGGCGTCGACGGCGTCGCCGGTTCAGGGGGTGTGCGGCCGGGGGTGGACCGTGTCGAGGAGGAGGGCGAGGAGGCGGTCGGGGGTGGGGGTTCCGGTCGGGGCGGGCCGCGAGGCGGGGCGGGCGGTGGTGAGGGCGATGCCGAGCGCGAGCAGGAGGAGTTCGGGGGCCGAGAGGTCGGGGCGGGCGGTGCCGGACCGCTGGGCGTGGGTGAGGACGGCGGCTCCGGCGTTCCTGATGTCCTCGTGGCAGTTGGCGTTGAGGGTGTCGGGGGCTTCGAGGAAGAGCGCGCTGGCGAGGCCGTGGTAGGCGAGGTTGTGGGCGATGAAGGCGCGGAGCCATTCGGCGAGGGCCTCGTCGGCGGGCCGGGTCCCGGTCAGGTGGCCGGCGTAGGCGCAGAGGCGTTCGATGCGTTCGTGCAGCACCGCGGCCAGCAGTGCGGACCGGGTGGGGAAGTGCCGGTAGAGGGTGCCCGGGCCGACGCCGGCCCGCCGGGCGATGTCGTTGAGCGAGGCGTCGGCGCCCGCCTCGGTGAAGGCCTCGTGGGCGGCGTCGAGGAGGCGTTCGCGGTTGCGTCGGGCGTCGGTGCGCTGGGTCGTTGGCATCGGCGGGTTCTGGTCTCCAAGGGGCGGGTGGCCGGCGGGTCGGGGGTCGGGGCCGGCGTCCCGGCCCTGGGCGGGTGGTCAAGCGGAGAGGTTCTCCGTATCGTAGGGCCGGGGAAACGGAGAGGCTCTCCGGATGTGTCCCCGGTCGGGTCGTGCCCGTTCGGGCCCTCCCGTAGGCCCTGCGCCGGGACGGCGCGCTCGCGAGGAATCGAGGAGCCCTGATGACGCACGACACGGCCTGGGACGTCGCGGACACCCCCGACGCCCCCGACGCCCGCGCGGTCCCGGGCACCGGCGGCACGGGGGACCGCCGGGACGCTCGGAGCCGCTGCGACCGCCGGGTCCGCCGTCGCTCCCCGGGCGGCACCGGGCGGTAGCTCCGGGGCGCACCGGGCGGGGCCGCCCGGGGCCGGGTCCTCGCGGGGGGCTCAGTCCTCCCCGCCCTGGCCGGGGAGCGTGACCGGCTGCCAGCGGTAGCCGGAGTCCTCGTGCCAGCAATGGAGTTCGCCCTCCACCACGGCGGCCAGGCAGAGCCGCCAGTCGTCGCCGACGGCCAGTGCGACCTGGGTGGCCGGGCGCAGCGTCGGCCGCCACCAGCGGGGGCGGCGGGAGCTGCCGACGGCCGGCAGGCGCAGCCGTACGCCGCCCTCGCCGGCCAGGGCGACGGTCGGGCCGCCGCGGTGTCCGGCCATCGCGACGTCGAGCGCCGGTTCGCCGTCGCCGATCTCGCTCGCCGCCCCGGCCGGGTCGGCGCCGTGCAGTTGGACCGAGCCGTCCCGGCGCAGTGCGGCGGCCTGCGGGCCGGCCGAGGAGCGGGCGAGCGCGCCGGCCCGCACCGGGCCGGGGCGGCCCAGCGGCTCGGGCCGTTCCTCCGCCCCCACCCGCCAGCGCAGCAGCCGTTCCCGGTGTTCGACGAGGAGCAGCCAGACGCCCGGCCGTTCCTCCATGGCGGCCAGGACGCGGTCGGCCGGGCAGCCGGCCAGCTCCTGGCCGGTCAGGGTGAGGCCGGGCGCCCAGCGGTACGAGCGCAGGGTGCCGCCGGAGGCCGTCCACACGGCCAGCTCGCCGGCCGAGTTGACCGCCCCAGCGAGCCCGCCGACACCGCGGGCGGCCTCCCACCAGCCCGCCGCGTTGCCGACCCAGAGGGTGCCGGTCTGGTCCTCGGCGAACACCACGAGTTCGGCCTGCGGCCCGGCCCAGCCGCAGACCAGGGTGCGGACGGCGCGCGGCCCGGGGCCGGGCGGGGGCCGGTGCCCGGCGAGGCCCGGGCCGGCGAACACCACCCCGTCGGCGCCGCCGGCGACCAGCAGCGGCCGACCGGCCGCGTCCGGCAGGACGGCCAGGCAGGAGGTGCGCGGCATCGTCCGGTGGGCGCGCAGGAGTTCGCGTCCGCGCGCGGCCCACGGACCGAGCGGGGCGGGCCGGCGGTCCGGTTCGCGGGCGAGCGGTTCACAGGCCCACTGGGCGAGGTCCTCGCCGAACCCGGCGGCCAGCAGCTCGCTCCGGGCCTGGTCGGCGGCGAGCCGGTGGTCGAGCCGTCCGTGCTCGGGCAGCAGCAGGGTCCGGGCCAGGGTCCCGACGGCGAACAGGTCCTTGGCGGTGGTCGGGAACCCGCCGACCCGCTCGGCCTCCGGCGGGACGTGCCCGGGGGTGAACACCGCGACGGTGAGTGCGTGGTCGAGCGGCGCGAGGAAGGTGAGGTCGATGAGCTTGACCTGGCCCTCGCCGTCGACCAGGACGTTGGCGGGGGAGATGTCCCGGTGCACCCAGCGCTTGCGGTGCAACTCGTCGACGATCAGGCAGAGCCGGGCCAGCACCTCGGCCGCGGCGGGCAGTCCGCCGCGGTTGGTGCGGGCCCAGGTGTGCAGCGGCACGCCCTCGACCCAGGGCGAGATCTGGTAGCCGAGCAGTCCGCCGGTCGGCCGGCTGCCCGGCCGGTGCGGGGAGGGGCCGAGCAGGAAGCTGGGCACCACCAGGTCGTTGACGCCCAGTCGGTGGGCGTTGTGCGAGACGTCGTCCCAGCGTCCGAGCCAGCGACGCACCTCGGAGGGGTCGCGCTCCAGCATGATCTTCGCGGCGACCAGCTCCTTCAGGCCGCTGTGGCCGGTGCGGACGGCCCGCCAGACCTCGGCCTCGCCGCCCCGGTGGTGGAACTCCAGGAGTTCGTACTGCTCGGGGTCGAACTCCGGCCCGAACCGGAGCCCGGGAACCCAACGCGACTGTGACACTCGACCCCCGACCGACGACCGGCACCGACTCGCCGTCGGTCTTTCGCGGAACTCAGGATAGTGCTCTTTTCTGTTCGTCCGCCCTGAAGAGGGCCTATCCTGATGGCCACCGAGCAACATCATGAAGAGCCGTCAACTCGTGATCGACAGAAGGATGTTGATCATGAACTGGGCGGATTCCGGACTGCAGGGGGACAGTGCATGGCGCAGCTCGTGGTGCTGCTGCTGGTCGTGGCGGCACTGGCAGGCGCGGGCGGCACCGTCCTCGTCCGCCGCCGACAGGCCCATGACCCGGCATCGGTGGCGACGGCGCTCAGCCGGGCCGCCGCCCAGCTCGCGGCCGGCAAGCCGCAGCGTGCCCGCCGCCGGTACGCCCGGCTGGCCAAGCGGCTGGTGGCGGCGCCCGAGGCGCTCCGGCCCCAGCGCGGCCTCGCCCTGCTCGGACAGGCCGAGGCGGCCACCGCGGCCGGGGACGCCACGGCCACGTCCGCGCTGCACCGCGAGGCGTTCCCCCTGCTGTCCGACCCGGCCCGGCAGCTCCCCCGGTGGAGCCTGCGGCGGATGGCCGAGGAACGGATGCAGGCCCCGGACGGTGAACTCGGGCCGCTGCTCGCCTTCCTCCGGGCGATGGAACCGGCGGCGGCCGGGGCGGCCGTGCGCGGGACCGCAGGCGGGACCGCCGACGGGACCGACCCGGTCACCGACCCGGCCACCGGACCGGTCACCGGCCGGGGCGTCACGCAGAACGGTGTGCAGGGCGTCACGCAGACCGGCGTGCCCGGCGCCGTTCCGGACACCGGGCGGGCGCTCGACCTGACGGCCGAGGCGGGCGCCGACGCCGCGACGGCCGCCCTGGCCCTGGACTGGCTGCAACGTCTCTGCCGGGAGGGCACACCCGAGTGGCGGGAGACCGCGACCGCCCAGGCGATGGCCGCCCTCCCGAACCGGGAGTGGCCGGTGCTGGCCCGCGCCGCGCTGCTGCGCGCACTGGCCGACCGGGCGGCCGAGACCGAACCGCTGCTCGCCGCCGCCGCCCCCGGTGGCAGCGGCGAACTCTGGTTCCGCTGGGGCACCCAGCTCTACGCCCTGCACCAGGACACCCCGGCCGTGGCCGCCCTCGACGAGGCGCTGCGACGCGGTCCGGGCGAGACCTCCCCGTGGTCCCGGGGCACCGCCCTGCGGGCCGAGATCCTGCTCTTCCGCGGCCTCGCCCAGCAGCGGCTGGGCGACACCGGGGCGGCCTGGGCCGACCTCAACGCCGCCGCCACCGAGGCCCCCGCGGACCCGCGCCCCCGGTACGCGCTCGGGCGGCTCGCCCTGCTGCTCGGCGCCGACGACCGCGCCCAGGAACAGTTCGCCGCCGCGCTGGCCGCCCGGCCCTCGTTCGCCCCCGCCCGGCTCGGACTCGCCCTGGTGCACGAACGCGCCGGGCACCCGGCCGAGGCCGCCGTCGACTACCAGGCGGCGCTCGCCCTCACACCCGGCTGGCGCCCCGCGCGGGTCAGGCTCGGCGCGGCGCTGCTCGCGGCCGGACGGACGGCGGAGGCGGAACCGCTGCTGCGCGCCGAGTCCGGGACGGACTCCCGCTGGGGACAGATCGCCGCCTTCCACCACGGCCTGGCCCTGGCCCGGACCGGCGACCCGGCCGGTGCGCTCGAACGCTGGGAGCCCCTGCGCGCGGCCGACCTGCTGGACCGGCTGGCGCTGCTGCGCGACCGGCTGGCCCGTGAGCGGCTCGCCGCCGACCCGGTGGCGGCCCGCGAGCTGTGGCAGCGGGCCGCCGCGGACGACCCGGCCGCACCCGGCTACCCGGTGGCGCTGGCCGAGGCGGCGTTGCGCGAGGCCGCCCACCTGCTGGTCACCGGACGGGACCGGGCCGAGGACCGGGACCGGGCCGGCGCCGCGCTCGACCTCGCCGACTCGCTGCCGGTGGAGGCGCTCCCGGCGCCCCGGTCCGGCGGGGCCTCCCCCGAGGGGGCCTCCGTCGGCGGGGCGCCCCCGGCCGGACCGGCGACGCCCCGGACGGGCACGGTCGTGCTGGGCCCGCCCCCGGCGACGGGCCCGGCTCCGGGCTCCGGTCCGTCGGGTCGGCCGGCCGAAGCGC
>NZ_JBEXNT010000225.1:0-8640 GCF_040611255.1 Kitasatospora sp. NPDC002965
GGCGGACGCGCGGGCCGGCGGGCGGGCGCGCCCGCCCGCCGGGTCGGTGCCCGGTGTCCCCGCGGCGGGAGGGCCCGGTGGCGGATCCGGGTTCAGGCGGAGGGGGACCGCTCGTCCGGGCGGGCCCGGAGCGCGCCGTGCCGCGTGTCCTCGGCGGCGGCATCACCGGCAGCGGCGGGGGCCGGGATCCCGGGCCGACCGGGCGTTCCGTCAGGTGCCGTCTCAAGGAACTCGTCGAGGATTCCGGGCGTCGCCTCGCGGACCAGCGCGAGACCGTCGGCGAGGGCGACGTCGCGGATCCGGTAGCCGCCGCGGCCGGCGGCGACCACCGCGACCAGCGTGGCCAGGCCGGCCCTGCGCTGGGACGCCGACTGGTGGACGGCCCAGCCGAGGATTCCCGACCGGTCGAGCAGGACGGTGCGCCGGGCGTAGGTGCCGTAGCGGGTGACCACGTACCTGCCGTGCAGGCCGCAGCCGAGGCTGCGGTAGGCGTCGACGGCGGCGGCCAGCGCCGACGGCAGCAGCACGAAGGCCGAGATCCACGCGATGTGGAGCAGCACGTCGGTCAGGAGCACGCCGAGGACCACCAGGGGCGTCTCGACGAGGGCGACCGCCGCCAGGGCCCAGGTGATCCGGCGGCGCAGCGCCGCCCGGGGTGCCGGGGCCAGCCGCAGGGCGGCCAGGAAGTCCGGGTCCTCGCCGAGGACGGCGGTGGCGACCCGGTCGGTCTCCTGCCGTGACGTCGGCGGGAGCAGCGCGCTCTTGGTGGCCGTCGACCGGTCGTCGGCGGTGCCGAGCCCGGTGGCGATCGCGTTGAGCCGGGCGCCGCGGGCGAGCCGCAGGGGTTGGGGCTCGGCGATCTGGATGCCGCGCAGCCGGCGGCGTTCCAGCCAGAGCGAGCGGGTGCTGAACAGGCCGCGGCGCAGCCGGAGGGTGCCGTCGTCGACCTCGTCGAGCCGGTAGTCCCACCAGGTCTCGACGAAGGTCACCAGGGAGGTGAGCGCGCCGAGCAGGAGGACGGCCAGGACCGGCACGGTGACGGCGGCCCAGAGCGGCAGGGCGGTGAGTCCGGTCCAGGCTGCGCGCAGGAAGCCGACGTCGGCGGGGTTGATCCGCAGCGAGTCGAGCAGGCGGGCGAATCCGCCGGCGACGAATCCGATCCAGGCGAGGCCCCAGACGGTCAGCGGCGCGTACCGGAGCCAGCTCAGGCGCAGGACGGCGAGGGTGGTGTCCGCGGTCGCCCCGTCGGGTGCGAGTCGGCGCCGGACGTGTTCGGCGGAGGTCCGGGACACGCCGTCGAGGGCGAGTTGCCGGTCGTCGGCGGCGACGTGCGTGCCGGTGCTGATCCGGACGGTGCGCAGTCCGAGCAGCCGGTGGAGCGGGCTCGCGGTGATGTCGACGCTGCGGATCCGGTCGCGGGGCACCGCGCGGTGCCGTCGGAAGAGCAGGCCGCTGCGCAGTTCGACGCGCTCGTCGGTGATCCGGTAGCGGGTGGTCAGGAGCCGGACGCCGAAGAGTGTCGCGATGATCAGGCAGGTGAGGCCGATGGAGCCCAGCGTGATGGCGGCGGCGAGGTCGAGGGTGCCGCCGGTGATCAGCAGGGTCAGCAGGGTGGAGCAGAGCGGCGGGACCAGCCAGGTGAGGCAGGTCGCCGGCATGCGCGGGTCCAGCCGCTGCCAGCGCTCTGCGGTCACTGGCCGTCTCCGGGCAGGGCCTGGGCGCGGGCGGCCAGGGTCTCGGCCAGGTCGGCGGCGACCTGGCGGTCCAGGCCCTGGATGCGGACCGGGCCGGCGGCCGACGCGGTGGTCACCACGAGGCCCGCCAGTCCGAACAGTCGCTGGACGGGCCCGCTGGCGGTGTCGACGGTCTGGATCCGGGCCAGCGGGGCGATCCGGGCCCGCTGCCAGAACCAGCCGGACACCGCGTAGACCGCGTCGACGGTGGCTTCCCAGCGGTGGACGCGGTACCGCCAGGCGGGCATCACCAGCAGGTAGGCGAGTGCGGCGGCGGAGACGATCGCGAGGGCGAGTCCGAGCCAGGTGCGGGCGGGCGGGATCAGCGCGGTCAGCAGCGCCAGCACCAGGACGGGGGGCAGTGCGACGAGGGCGGCCTGGGCGCTCCACCAGCCCAGGGCGCGGCGTTCGAGCCGGTGTCGGGGGGGTCGGAGGCGCGGTACTTCGCGGCGGGACACCTCGTCACTCTAAAGGCCGATCCAATTCACGGACAACCTCCGCCGGGGGCACTGGGGTATCCGAGGCGATTAGGGGTTGTCGGCCGGGTCGGGCCCGGATATCAGTTCTCCGTCACCTCATCACGCCCTCGAATTTCGGGACGAACGAACGATGACTTCTTCGGAAACAGCGAAGGCGACGCGCGTCGCGTGCTGGCAACCCGCTTGGATCGGCGGGGAGTCGGGCCGTGACGACTTCCTGGAGCGGCTGGCCCGGGCCGCCGCGGCGGCGGCGGACGGCGGTGCGGAGCTGCTGGTCACGCCGGAGATGTCGGCGACCGGCTACCAGTTGGGCCTGGCCCGCACGGTGGAGCTGGCGGAGCCGGCCGACGGGGCGCTCGCCGACGGCGTGCGCGAGATCGCCGTGCGCAACCGTCTGGCGATCGTGTACGGCTGGCCCGAACTGGCCGACGGGGGCGTCTACAACAGCGTCCAGCTCGTCGGCTCCGACGGCGCGGTGGCGGCCCGGTACCGCAAGACCCACCTGTACGGCGAGTTCGACCGCTCGGTGTTCGCGCCCGGTGACCGGATGGTGGTCCAGGCGAAGCTGGGCTCGCTCACGGTCGGTCTGCTGATCTGCTACGACGTGGAGTTCCCGGAGACCGTGCGGGCGCACGCGCTGGCCGGCACCGAGTTGCTGGTCGTGCCGACGGCGCTGGTCCGCCCGTGGGAGTTCGTCCCCCGGACGCTGGTCGCGGCGCGGGCCTTCGAGAGCCAGCTCTTCGTGGCCTACGTCAACTGGTACGGCGCGGGGCCGCACGGCTACTGCGGGCTCGGCCGGGTGGTCGGCCCGGACGGGGTGCTCCGCGCCGAGGGGCCCGGGGACGCCGAGGCGCTGTTCGTCGCCGAGGTGGACCGCGCGGCGATCGACGCGAGCCGGCGGGCCACCCCGTACCTGCTGAACCGGCGGCCCGAACTGTACGGCGCTGCGCAGTGACCGCCTTCGCGGCGGACCTGTCGGCGCCGCCGGTCACCATGCTCGGCCCCGATTTCCCCTTCGCCCACGACCGGTGGGTGCGTCACGCCGACGGTCTGGGGTCGGTTCCGCCCGGGCGGCTGGGTACGCCGGTCGCGGTGGTCGGCGGCGGGATCTCCGGGTTGGTCGCCGCGTACGAGCTGATGCGTCTGGGTCTGCGTCCGGTGGTGTTCGAGGCGGGGGAGCTCGGCGGCCGGATGCGGACCGCGAGTTTCCCGGGGCATCCCGGGACGGTCGCGGAGCTGGGCGCGATGCGGTTCCCGGCCTCGGCCACGACGCTGTTCCACTACATCGGCCTGGTGGGGCTGGAGACCCGGCCGTTCCCGAACCCGATGGCCGCGGCGACGCCGCACACCGTCGTCGACGTGAACGGCGACCGGCACTTCGCCCGGGTGCCGGAGGACCTGCCGTCGGCGTACCAGGAGGTCTACGACGCCTGGACCAAGGTGCTGGAGGAGGGCGCCGACTTCAGCGCGATGGACTCGGCGATCCGCCGCCGGGACACGGCCATGATCAAGGCGATCTGGAACCGGCTGGTGCCGCTCCTGGACGACCAGTCCTTCTACGGCTTCCTGGCGTCCTCGTCGGCGTTCGCGTCGTTCCGGCACCGGGAGATCTTCGGTCAGGTCGGTTTCGGTTCCGGCGGCTGGGACACCGACTTCCCCAACTCGATGCTGGAGATCCTGCGGGTCGTCTACACCGGGGCCGACGAGGGCCACCGGGAGCTGACCGGCGGCGCCCAGCAGCTCCCCCTGCGGCTGTGGCGGCACGCGCCGGCCCGGTCGGCGTACTGGCCGGCCGGCACCTCGCTGGCGGATCTGCACCCCGACGGGCCGCGGCCCGCGGTCACCCGGCTCTCCCGGAGCGACGGGGGGATCGTGGTGGAGACGGCCGAGGGGGCCGCCGAGTTCGCGGCGGCCGTGCTGACTCCGCAGGTGCGGCTGCTGCTGTCCGGGATCGACACGGCCGAGGACCTGTTCCCGAACGACGTGTGGACCGCGGTCGAGCGCACCCACTACATGGGCGCCTCGAAGCTGTTCGCGCTGGTGGACCGGCCGTTCTGGCAGGACGTGGACGACCGGACGGGGCGTCCGGTGATGGGGATGACGCTCACCGACCGGGCGCCGCGGGGCGTCTACCTGTTCGACGACGGCCCGGACGCGCCGGGGGTGATGTGCCTGTCGTACACCTGGAACGACGACTCCTTGAAGACCGCCGCGCTGTCGGCCGACGAGCGGTTGGACGTCATGCTCCGGCACCTGCGCAGGATCTATCCGGACGTGGACGTCCGCAGCCGGATCATCGCGCCGCCGGTCGCGGTGACGTGGGAGACCGAGCCGCACTTCATGGGCGCGTTCAAGAGCAACCTGCCCGGCCAGTACCGCTACCAGCGGCGCCTGTTCACGCACTTCGTGCAGGACGCGCTTCCCGCGCACCAGCGCGGGGTCTTCCTCGCCGGTGACGACGTGTCGTGGACCGGCGGGTTCGCCGAGGGGGCGGTGACCACCGCGCTCAACGCCGTCTGGGGCGTCCTGCACCACCTCGGCGGCCGGACGCCCGCCGGCAACCCGGGCCCGGGGGACGACTTCCCCGCGCTCGCGCCGATCGAGCTGCCCTCCTGAACGGGACGGTCCGCCGGTCGGGAGGGCACCGGGCGGCGGTCCGCCGTCCCGTTCAGAGGATTCCGGCCTGCACCGCCGCCATGACGGCGGCGGTGCGGTCGGACACGCCCAGCTTGGTGAAGATCCGTACGACGTAGGTCTTCACGGTGGCCTCGGTGATGTGCAGGGCGCGCCCGACGGCGGCGTTGGTCAGCCCTTCGGCGACCAGGCGCAGGACTTCGGCCTCCCGGCGGGACAGCGTCTCCGTGCGGGGCTGGCGGACCCGGCCGAGGAGCGTGGCGGCGACCGCCGGGGAGAGCACGGTCTCGCCGCGTGCGGCGGCCCGGACGGCCTGGGCGAGTTCGGCCGGCGAGGTGTCCTTCAGCAGGTAGCCGACGGCCCCCGCCTCGACCGCGCGGAGGATGTCACCGTCGGTCCGGTAGGTCGTGAGGATCACCACGCGGGTCGCGGGGAGCTCGGCGAGGATGGCCCCGGTGGCGCCGACCCCGTCGCCGTCGGGCATCCGCAGGTCCATCAGGACGACGTCGGGCGTCAGTTCGCGGGCGGCGGCCAGGGCGGCGGAGCCGGACACCGCCTCGCCGACGATGGTCAGTTCGGGCTGGTCGTGGAGCATCGCGCGGATGCCGGCCCGGATCACCGGGTGGTCGTCGACCAGCAGGACGGTGATCGTCATGCGGGCACCCGGATCCGGAGGGAGGTGCCTTCGCCGGGCGCCGAGTCGACCTCCAGCTCGCCGCCGGCCTGGCGCAGCCGCCGCCGCATCAGCGGGAGGCCGTGGCCGGCCGTGGCGGTGTCGGCGGCGAACCCGCCGCCGTCGTCGTGCACCTCCAGCCGGACGCCGCCGGCGTCGGTGGCGAGGACGACCTCGACGCGGCCGGCCGCGGCGTGCTTGCGGACGTTGCTCAGCGCCTCCTGCGCGTGCCGGAGCAGGTCGACGTTGAGCGCGGTGTCCGCCGGATCGGGGGCGCCGTCCACCTGGAGGGTGGCGTCGATGCCGTGCACGTCCCGGAGGCGGTCGACCTCGCGGCGGAGCCCGTCGACGAGGGAGGCGGAGGTGGCCTCGGGCAGGGGGCGGGCGGTGATCAGCGCCCGGGCGTCGGCCAGGTTGTCGCGGCTGGTGGCCTCGGCGACCTCCAGGTAGTGGCGGGCCCGTGCGGGGTCGGCCTCCAGCGCCGAGCCGGCGGCCTGCAGCAGCATGATCGTGCTGGACAGGCCCTGGGCGAGGGTGTCGTGGATGACGTCGGCGACCTGCTCGCGTTCGGCGGCCCGTCCGGCTTCGTAGGACACCCGGCCGAGCTCGGCCCGGGCGGCCTCCAGTTCCCTGATCAGCACGGCCCGTTCGGTGCTCTGCCGGATGATCTGGCTCACCCAGACGCCGAGGACGACCGAGAGCGCCGCGACCGTCGTCCCGAGGACGGCCGGCAGCCCGCCGGAGCCGGGGAAGGTGTCCCCGGCCAGCGCGACCCCGAGCCAGACCAGGTTCATCGCCAGCACGGCGAGCGTGCCGGCGACCGGGCCGGTGGTCATGAACGCCGGTGCGCACAGCGCGAACAGGACGAGCGCGCTGCTGGTCGTCAGTCCGACCGCAGCGGCGAACACCAGGACCACGCCCAGCTGGTAGAGCAGGGCCTGCCGGGTGCCCCGGCCGGTGCGGATCAGCCGCCGGCCGAGCACCAGGTGCGCGGCGACCAGCAGGACCAGCAGCGCGGCGGCCCCGGCCCGCCGGGCGGGGCCGGGGCCGCCGGTGAGCAGGACGCCGCCCAGACCGGCCGCGCTGACCAGGACGAAGTACGCGTCCCAGACCGGCTGCCAGCGCAGCCACTCGTCGGGGGCGCGACTCAACCGTCCTTCCTTCCCTGCCAGCGGAACGTGGTCAGGCACAGGATCAGACCTCCGAGGCACCAGGCCGCCAGCACCAGGACGATGCGTCCGTGCTCCCAGGCGCCGGCCGGTTCCGCACCGGCCGCCGAGTCGGGGAGGAACACCGAGCGGAAGCCCTGTGCCATCCACTTGAGCGGGAACACGGCGCCGATGTGCTGCAACGCCGTCGGCAGCGTGGTCAGCGGCACGATGAAGATACCCGAGACGAACTGCAGGACGAGGAACGGCAGGTTGACGATGGGTGCCGCGCCGCGCACCGAGCGCGGAACGCTGCTCATCGCGGTGCCGAGCAGCGCGCAGCCGGTCACGCCCAGCAGGAAGACCCAGGCGAACGTCGCCCAGCGCGTGACGTCGGTGGGCAACGGCAGGTCGTAGAAGAGCACGCCGACGGCCAGGACGATCACCATCTCGGCCACGGCGGTCACCAGGACCAGCACGATCTTCCCGACGAAGTAGGCGATCGGCGGCATCGGTACGCCGCGCAGCCGCTTGAGCGTGCCGTCCTCGCGGTCGCTGGTGATGCTGACGGCGAGGTTGACGAAGCAGGTCGAGCCGATCCCGCCGGCGATCATGCCGGCGGCGAGCAGCTGGCTGGAGGGGATGCCGGAGGCACCGAGCTGCCGGTCGAAGATCGAGCCGAGCAGGGTCAGCAGCACGACCGGAAGTGCGAACGTGAAGATCACGGCGGTGCGTTCGCGGAAGAACTGGCGGAGCTCGACCCCGCCGCGGGCCAGGCAGAGGCCGAGGACCGACGGTTCCCGGGCGGTGCCCGGGGCCGGGCGCCCGGTGGACGCGGCGGGCGCGGCGGTTTCGGTGGACGCGGCGGTTTCGGTGGACGCGGTGGTCATCGGGAGCCTCCGATCAGGTCGAGGTAGACGTCCTCCAGCGAAGGCCGGGTGACGACCAGTCCGGGGACCTCGCCGTCGAACCGGGCGGAGAGGTCCGCCACGGCGGCGGTGGGGCCGGCGGTGCGCAGCTGACGCGGCTCGCCGTTCTCGGACCAGCTCACGGTGGCCTCGGCCGACGCGCGCCCGCCGAGGTCGGCCGGGGTGTCGACGGCGAGGATCCGGCCGGCGGCGATGACGCCCACCCGGTGCGCGAGTGCCTCGGCCTCGTCCAGGTAGTGGGTGGTCAGCAGGATCGTGGTGCCGTCCTCCTCGGAGAGCCGGCGGATCAGCGACCAGAACTGGCGGCGCGCCTCCGGGTCGAACCCGGTCGTGGGCTCGTCGAGGAACAGCAGCCGGGGCCGGCCGACGACGCCGATCGCGACGTCGACCCGCCGCCGTTGCCCGCCGGAGAGCGTCCGCACCTTGCTCCCGGCCTTGCCGGTCAGGCCGACGAGTTCGATCACCTCGTCGACCGGGCGGGGGGCGGGGTAGTACCCGGCGAAGTGGCGGACGGTCTCCGTGACGGTCATGTCGGCCATGTCGGAGGCGTTCTGCAGCACCAGTCCGATGCCGTACCGCCAGCGCCGGGGCGCGCGTTCCGGGTCCTCGCCGAGCACCCGGACGCTGCCGGCGTCGCGCTTGCGGAACCCTTCGAGGATCTCGACGGTCGTCGTCTTGCCCGCTCCGTTGGGGCCCAGCAGCGCGAAGATCTCGCCGTCCCCGATGTCCAGGTCCACGCCGTCGACGGCGGGAGCCCCTTGATAGGCCTTGCGTAGGCCGCGTACCTGCACCGCTTCTGTCACCGTGCCAGCTTCGGCCGCCGGGCCGGTGGGCCGCGACGGCCGGTGGACCGACAGTTGTCCGTCGATCGGACGACACCGGTCGGCGGACGTCGTGCGCGGACCGTCCGGGCACCGACCGACCGGGGTCCGCTAGGGGTTGGGCCCGGTGGGCGCCGGGTCTAGCCTCCGAGCGTGGACACCCGTCGGCCGGTCGACCCCTCGTGGGTGCCCGGCGGAGCACCCCGACGCGGGTGCTACGCCG
>NZ_JBEXNT010000226.1:0-8482 GCF_040611255.1 Kitasatospora sp. NPDC002965
GGGCGGCGTCTGCCCGCGCCCCCCACACGACTCCGCCCCGCCCTCAAATAAAACCGCCACACCCAGCGGCCGCGGGGCCGCCGCGCCCTCACCCGCCGCCCCCCCCACGGCCGGGAACGGCGAAAAGGCGCTCAGCAGCCGCCCGCCACCGCCGGAATGATCGAGACGCTCGCGCCGTCCTTGATCTCCGTGGCCAGACCCTCGGCGAACCGCACGTCGTCGTCGTTCACGTAGACGTTCACGAAACGGCGCAGCTTGCCGGTGTCGTCGAGGATGCGCGCGGCGATCCCGGCGTGGTTCTTCTCCAGGTCGGCGATGACGTCACCCAGGGTGGCGCCCTCGGCGGACACCTCGCTGGCACCACCGGTGTAGGTGCGCAGGATGGTCGGGATGCGGACGTTGGCGCTCATGGGGGTCTTCTCCTCGTTGCGGGGCGGGGGTGTACCGGGGAAGGACGGCGAGGGCCGGTGCCGGACGGGTCCGGGCCGGTCAGGCGGACGCCAGGCCGGCGTCGCGGAACGACGCCAGCGTCGGCCGGATCACAGCGGTCATGCCGGCCTCCGAGACGGCGTCCAGCGTCTTGAGGCCGTCTCCGGTGTTGATCGCGACGGTCTCCTTCGACGGGTCCAGCTGTCCCGTCTCGACCAGCTTCTTCAGCACGCCGACGGTCACCCCGCCCGCGGTCTCGGCGAAGACGCCCTCGGTCCGGGCCAGCAGCCGGATCGCCGCCACGACCTCCTCGTCCGTCACGTCCTCCACCGCGCCACCGGTACGCCGGGCGATGTCGAGCACGTACGGGCCGTCGGCCGGGTTGCCGATCGCCAGCGACTTGGCGATGGTGTCCGGCTTGACCGGCCGGATCACGTCGTGGCCGGCCTTGAACGCCGCCGACACCGGCGAGCAGCCCGCCGCCTGGGCGCCGAAGACCCGGTACGGCCGGTCCTCGACCAGGCCGAGCCTGATCAGCTCCTGCAGCCCCTTGTCGATCTTGGTCAGCTGCGAACCCGAGGCGATCGGGATCACGATCTGCTCCGGCAGCCGCCAGCCCAGCTGCTCGCAGATCTCGTACGCCAGCGTCTTGGAGCCCTCGCCGTAGTACGGCCGCAGGTTGACGTTGACGAAGCCCCAGCCCTCGCCGGCCGGGTCACCGATCAGCTCCGAGCAGAAGCGGTTCACGTCGTCGTAGTTGCCCTCGATGCCGACCAGCTCGCCGCCGTACACCCCGGCCATCACGACCTTGCCCTGCTCCAGGTCGTGCGGGATGAACACGCAGGACTTGAAGCCGGCCCGGGCCGCGGCCGCGCCCACCGCACCGGCCAGGTTGCCGGTCGACGAGCAGGACAGCGTGGTGTAGCCGAAGGCCCGCGCGGCCTCGATGGCACAGGCCACCACGCGGTCCTTGAAGGAGTGGGTCGGGTTGCCCGAGTCGTCCTTGATGTGCAGCTGGGCGGTGAACCCGAGCTCGCGGCCCAGGTTGTCGGCCTTCACCAGCGGGGTCCACCCCGGGTTCAGGTTCGGCTTGGAGGCGACGTCGGCCGGCACCGGCAGCAGCGGCGCGTACCGCCAGATCGACGCCGGACCGGCCTCGATGCGCTTGCGCAGTTCCTCCGCGCCCTCGCTGCCGAACTCGTAGGCGATCTCCAGCGGGCCGAAACACTCCACGCAGGCGAAGCTGGGGCCGAGCGGGAACCGGGTGCCGCACTCGCGACAGGACAGCGCGGCGGCGGGGCCGAGGTCAACGGTGACGGGTGCGGCGGTGTCGATAGCCATGATGGCGGAGGCCTCTCTCCTCATCTTCCCCGTGACGCGGGCGCGCCACAGGCCGGAATTGGCACCTGTCCCGCCGGCGCTGTTGACAACAGCCGCGCGAGAAGGTTGCCGGGACGTCAACGGGCCGTTCCCTCAGTCCCTCTGGATGAGCTCTGTGAAGTTGTGGTCATGCTCAGCGGAGACCCCGGCGTGCGAAGGTGCGACCGCTGTACGAAGACTGTATCCGAAGGCGTCAACCCCGAACGGGATCGTCCGCCACGCGAGATGACCCGTCCCATCCCACCTCGCCGAGGAGAGAACAGTGCCCGCCGAACCGATCCCCGCGCTCCTCCCCGAGACGGCGTCCTGGCTGCGCCGACGCTCGTGGAGCGCGGCCGACCGCCCGGTGGACGTCCTGCTGGCGGCCAAGCGCGCACTGGGCCCGGCCGGCACGGTCAGCGTCGTCCTCCCCGCCCTGGACGAGGAGGCCACGGTCGGCGACATCGTCCGCACCATCCGCCGCGAGCTGGTGGAACGGCTGCCGCTGGTCGACGAACTGGTCGTGGTCGACTCCGGCTCGGCCGACGCCACCGCCGCGGTCGCCGCCGAGGCCGGTGCCACCGTCGTCCACCGCGACACGATCCTCCCGCGGCTGCCCGCCGCCCCCGGCAAGGGCGAGGTGCTCTGGCGATCGCTGCTGGTCACCCGCGGTGAGATCGTCTGCTTCGTCGACGCCGACCTGCGCGCGTTCGATCCCGCCCTGGTCTCCGGCATCGTCGGCCCGCTGCTCACCGACCCGGACATCCACCTGGTCAAGGCCATGTACGACCGCCCGCTGGAGACCGACGGGGCGGTCGTCCCGGCCGGCGGCGGCCGGGTCACCGAACTGGTCGCCCGCCCCCTGCTCAACCTGCACTGGCCGGAACTCGCCGGTTTCGTCCAGCCGCTCGGCGGCGAGTACGCGGCCCGCCGTTCCCTGCTCGAACGTCTGCCCTTCCCGACCGGCTACGGCGTCGAACTCGGCCTGCTCGTCGACGCCCTGGAGACGGCCGGGCTGGACGCGCTCGCCCAGGTGGACGTCGGCGTCCGCCACCACCGCCACCAGGACGGCCAGGCGCTCGGCCGGATGGCCGCCACCATCTACCGCACCGCCCTGGAGCGGCTCGACCGCACCCACCGGCTCAAGGCCGCCGCCGACCTGGTCCACCCGCTGCTCACCCAGTTCACCCGAGACCCGGAGACCCGCGCCTTCACGGCCCACACCCACCCGGTCACCGCCACCGAGCGCCCGCCGATGCACACCGTCCCCGAATACGCCACCCGGCACTGAGGGGTTTGCGACCCGGGACCCCCGGCAACCAACCAACCATGGGCGATCTCACGACCGAACGTTCGAATTCGACCGGCACTGCCCCCGTCCTGGTGGCGTCCAACCGGGGACCGGTGTCCTTCGGCACCGCGGACGACGGCACGCTGACCCTCCGCAGAGGCGGCGGCGGCCTGGTCTCAGGGCTCTCCGCCATCGACGACCCGGACGCCGTCTGGGTCTGCGCCGCCCTCTCCGACGCCGACCGCAGGGCCTCCCGGGAGGCCCCCGACGGACGCCTCGACCGGGCCGGCCACGACGTCGGCGGGCAGGCCGTCCGGATGCTGGACATAGACCCGGAGACCTTCGCCCGGGCCTACAACGGCGTCGCCAACTCGACGCTGTGGTTCATCCACCACCTGCTCTACGACACCCCGACCGCGCCCGCCTTCGACGCCGACTTCCGCACCGAGTGGCAGGCCTACACCGCGTACAACGCCGCCTTCGCCGGGGCCCTCGCCGCCGAGGCCGCACCCGGCGCCGCCGTCCTGGTCCAGGACTACCACCTCTCGCTGACCCCGGCGCTGCTCCGCGCCGCCCGCCCCGACCTGCGGATCGGCCACTTCTCGCACACCCCCTGGGCCCCGCCCGAGTACTTCCGGCTGCTGCCCGACGACATCGCCGAGACCGTCCTGACCGGCATCCTCGGCGCCGACCGGGCCGGGTTCCTCACCCGGCGCTGGGCGCTCGCGTTCGCCGACTGCTGCGAAGCCGTCCTCGGCGCCGCCGTCGACCGCGACGCCCTCACCGTCACCCACGAGGGCCGCACCACCCACCTCGGCGTGCACGGTCTCGGCGCCGACGCCGGCTTCCTGCGCGAGCGCGCCCACCGCCCGGACGTCGACGACCGCCTCGCCACCCTGCGCGCCGCCGTCGGCGACCGCCGGACCGTCGTCCGGGTCGACCGCACCGAGCTGAGCAAGAACATCGTCCGCGGCTTCCAGGCGTACCGGCACCTGCTGCGCACCCGCCCCGAGTGGCGCGACCGGGTGGTCCACATCGCCTTCGCCTACCCGTCCCGCACCGACCTCGCCGAGTACCGCGCCTACACGGCCCGGGTGCAGGCGCTGGCCGAGGAGATCAACGAGGAGTTCGCCACCCCCGGCTGGCAGCCGGTGATCCTGCACGTCGACGACGACTTCCCGCGCTCGCTGGCCGCGTACCGGATGGCCGACGTCGCCCTGGTCAACCCGATCCGGGACGGCATGAACCTGGTCGCCAAGGAGGTCCCGGTGGTCTCCGACGACGGCTGCGCCCTCGTCCTGTCCCGCGAGGCCGGTGCCCACGCCGAGCTCGGCGAGGACGCGCTCACCGTCAACCCGTACGACGTCGTCGCCACCGCCGAGGCCCTGCACGCCGGGCTCACCATGCCGGCCGGCGAGCGCGCCGACCGCACCAAGCGGCTCGTGGCCGCCGCGACCGCGCTCCCGCCCCAGCAGTGGTTCCTCGACCAGCTCAACGCGCTGCGCTGAGCTCCTCCCCCAGCGCCGCCAGCAGTTCCACCACGCCGGCCGGGCCCGGGACCACCAGGTCCGCCCGGTCGGCGAGTTCCCGCACCGGCGCGTCCCCCACCGCGCCGCTGCAGACCGTCACGCCGGCCAGGCCCTCCCCGCGCAGCTTCTCCACGGCCGCGAAGGCCGCGACGTCCCCCAGGTCGTCCCCCGCGTACAGCACGGACCGGGCGCCGCGCTCGCGCAGGAAGCCCTCCAGCGCCGCCCCCTTGTCCACCCCCGGCGGTCGCAGCTCAAGGACCAGCCGACCGGGCTCCACCACCAGGCCGTGCTCGGCCGCCAGTGCGCCGACCGGTTCCACCAGCCGCTCGAACGCGACGGCGGGCTCGGCCGTCCGCCGGGTGTGCACGGCCACCGACCGGCCCTTGTCCTCCACCCACGTCCCGTCCGGCGCCCCGGCCGCCGCCAGGACGTCCGGCAGCGCCGCCCGGACCGCGGCCACCCCGGGGTGCACCGGCGGCGCGGTCAGCTCACCGGCCTCCCAGCGCTCCGCGCCGTAGTGCCCGAGCACCACCACCCCGCCGACCTCGGCGAAGCCCCCGTACTCCACCGCCAGCCCGGCCGGGCGCCCGGTCACCACCACGACCGCCCCGACGTGCGGCACCAGGCCGCGCAGGGCGTCCGCCGCGCCCGGGTGCGCCCGGGCACGGCTCGGGTCGGACACGATCGGTGCCAGCGTGCCGTCGAAGTCCAGGGCGACCACCGCCGCCCGCGGCTCTTCGAGCAACGCCGCCAGGCCCGCCCGTCCGTCGTCCGTCAGCGGTCGCGCAATCTCAGCAAGGCCCATGACAGGGACCGTACCCGGGCCGGACGGGGGTCATCCGTCGACGCGGCGGTCGGGCTCCCGGGTCGGGCGCCGGGGCGGCGCCCGCCTACCGTGCCGCGCGCCGGGCGTCCCGGACCCGCCGGAGCCGGTTCACCAGCACCGGCGCGTGCGCCAGTGCCTCCGGTCGGTCGAGCAACGCGTTCAGCAGCTGGTAGTACCGGGTGCTGGAGAGTCCCAGCTCCTCCCGGACGGCCCGTTCCTTGGCGCCGGCCGTCCGCCACGACCGGCCCTCCAGCTCCAGCACCGCCCGGTCCCGCTCGTCCAGCTCACCCGCGCCCATGCCGGCCAGCCTACTTGCGGAGCCTCGCGGCCTCCTTGACGGCCGTCTGCTGGAGGTCCTCCAGGACCGGCTTGGGGTCGGCGGTCGCGGCCGCCCCGATCCCGGCCTTGATCCGGTTGGAGACCTCCACCCAGGCCGGGTCGCCGAACGGGTAGAAGCTCGCGTTGCCCAGCCCGGCCGCGAACTGCTTCAGGGCCTCGTGCTTGGGGTCCTTGCTGATCGCGTCGAAGGCGTCCTGGGTGACCGGCAGCAGGTTGTAGGTCTCGTCGAACTTGAGCTGGTTGTCCTTCGCGTAGACGAAGGAGAGGAACTTGCGGATCTCGTTGCGGTGCCCGTTGGCCTTGAAGGCCATCATCCAGTCGGCCACCCCGAGGCTGCCGGTCTTCGCCAGGCCGTCCTTCTTCGGGATCGCCGTCGTGCCGAAGTCGATCTTCCCCTTGGCGGCCATCCGCAGCAGGGTCGGGTGCCCGTTCAGCATCGCGACCTTCCCGGCGGCGAAGTCGCTGAACACGGGGGTGCGGTTCATCTTGCCGGGTTCGGGGTAGGTCAGCCCGGTGGCGACCAGGTTGGTCCTGAGCCAGTTGAAGGTCGCCTGGTTCTGGGTGCTGTCGATGGTGTAGTTGCCGACGTCGTCGGAGAGGCTGCCGCCGCCGCTCAACGTCCACAGCATCGACTCGGCCGGGGCTTCCTCCGGTCCGAGCGGGAGCCCGTACGGCGTCACGCCCGGCACCTTGGCCTTGATCTTCTCGGCGGCCTGCTTGAGCTCGTTCCAGGTGGTCGGCGGCTTGTCGACGCCGGCCTTCTGGAAGATCGCCTTGTTGTAGAAGAGCACCCGGGAGGAGGAGACGAACGGAATGCCGTACTGCGTGCCGAGCACCTGCCCGGCGTGCGAGAACGACTCCATGATGTTCGCCTGGGTCTCCAGCGAGAGCACGTCCGCGGCGGTGTAGAGCCGGTCGGCGCCGGCCTGGTCGGCGAAGCCGCCGGTCTGCAGCAGGTCGGGCGACTTCCCGCTCTTGACCAGGTCGTCGACCTTCTTGCCGATGTCGGTCCAGCTCTCCACCTGGACGTCCACCTTGATGCCCGGGTTGGCGGTCTCGAAGCGCCGGGCGAGGTCGTCCCAGTACAGCTTGGAACTGGTCTCCGCGCTCTCGCCGTAGTCGGCCGCGACCAGCCGGAGGGTGATCGGGCCGTCGTCCTTGCCGCCGCAGCCGGTGAGCACCAGTGCTCCGGCCAGTGCGATGCCGGACAACCGGGTGGGGACCTTGGCGCGCCTGTCCAACGCGGGTACCGCCTTCGAGGGGGAGTCTTGCGGGAGCGACGAACCGGATCGGGGGGATCCGGCCGGGGGGAGGCGGCAAGGGTGCCAAACAGGCCACTCAGTGGTCCACACCTGTGGCCGGTCCGCGCCGGGTAGTTATCGAAGTGCGGAGGTCGTTGCACGATGCGCAATGAAATTCGGCCGTCCGACCTGCCGGACCCGGCCTCAAGGGATCCGGTCCGGTTCGTGCAAAGCGCCGCACACCGCATACTTCTGCGACAAAGCTCACCCCGTTGGACCAGACCAATCCGACAACTGGACTAGACCTCTCCGACCCACCCAAGGGAAACTGTCCTCCGTGAAGCACGTCATCGCACTCGATGTAGGCGGCACCGGCATGAAAGCCGCGTTGCTCGCCCAGGACGGCTCCGTGCTGTTCGAAGCACGACGCCCGACCGGGCGGGAACACGGCACGGACGCCGTGGTCGCCGCCATCCTCGACTTCGCCGCCGACCTGGCGGACGAAGGCCGCAGCCGCTTCGGCGTCGCCCCCGTGGCGGCGGGAGTCGCCGTCCCCGGGACGATCGACGAGAAGAACGGCATCGCGGTCTTCTCCGCCAACCTCGGCTGGCGCGACCTTCCGCTGCGCAAGCTGCTGGGAGAGCGCCTGGCCGCGGCGGACGGCGGCGCCATGCCGGTCGCCCTCGGCCACGACGTGCGGTCCGGGGGTCTCGCCGAGGGCCGGCTCGGCGCCGGCCGGGGCGTCGAACGCTTCCTCTTCATCGCCCTCGGCACCGGTATCGCCGGCGCCATCGGCATCCGGGGACGGATCGAGGCCGGAGCCCACGGCTACGGCGGCGAGATCGGCCACGTGGTGGTCCGGCCCGGCGGCCCCCAGTGCGGCTGCGGCGCCCGCGGCTGTCTGGAGACCCTCGCCTCCGCCTCCGCCGTCTCCCGCGCCTGGGCCGAGGCCGTGGGCGACCCCGACGCCGACGCGGCATCCTGCGCCGTCGCGGTGGACGCCGGGGACGCCCGCGCGGTCGCGGTCTGGCAGCGCGCCGTCGAGGCCCTGGCCGACGGCATCGTGCTGGCCCAGAGCCTGCTCGACCCGTCCACGGTGATCGTCGGCGGCGGGCTCGCCGAAGCCGGGGACACCCTCTTCACCCCGCTGCGTGCCGCGGTCACCGAGCGTCTGACCTTCCAGATGCCCCCCGAGGTCGTACCGGCCATGCTCAAAGACACCGCCGCGTCCCTGGGCGCGGGCCTGCTCGCCTGGGATCTGCTCTCGATGGAGGTGACCGCGTGACCGCGCGGAATCAATCTGCGGCCCTGCCGCGGCGAACCGCACTGGCCGGCGCCCGGCTGGTCCTGCCCGGCGGCATCGTCGAGGGCGACCGTCTCGCCGTCGAGGGCACCCGGATCGCCGGTCTCGGCGGCGCCACCACGGCCGGTGACCTCGACCTGACCGGGTACACCGTCGTCCCCGGCT
>NZ_JBEXNT010000227.1:0-8093 GCF_040611255.1 Kitasatospora sp. NPDC002965
CCGGCCCGGCCGCCGCGGGCCCGGACCCGGCCGGGCCTCGCAGGGAGCACCCGGGCGTTCCGTTCGGCCGCGCCCGTCCGGGGCTCGGCCGGCGGTCCGCGAAGCTCACGAACCGCCGACGATGCGCCAGGCGACGCGCTTGCGGGCGGTGCTCCCGCACGCCACGTGCAGGGCGTCCTCGATCAGCCTGACCTGCTCGCGGACGGCCCTCGCCCAGGCCTGCTCGCGGACGTACGCCTCGATCGTCTCGGCGTCGTCCCTGCGGCGCGGCACACCGATCAGGGCGGTGCGCAGGGCCTTGAGTCCGGCCTGCATGGCGAGCACCTCGGCGTCCAGGTAGAGGCGGAGCATGCAGGCCAGCTCCAGCGGGTTCCGGTGGAACACCTCCTCGTGACGCCACCGCGCCGGGGCGAGGTCGAGCAGCCAGTCCTTCGCCGACTGTTCGAACTCCGGGCTGCCGGGGCGGCGCACGGCACCCGGCCAGCGGGCCGAGGACGATCGGGCCGGCCTGGGCCTGGGCACCCCGTCGGGTGCTTCGCTGCGCGTCATGGTTCATCACCCCAGGTGCCATGGGACCGTTCCCCGCCGCTTCGCACCTCGTCCGTCCGGCGGTTGCCGGGCGGACGGAGGCCCGGGGTGTCCGGTCGGCCGGAACGGACGTGGAGCGACCGCCGTTCCGTCCCGGCCCGGGCGATTCGGGTGCGATGAGTCTCAGACCTGTGACCTGCGCTGTCAAGCAGCGCGTCCGGTTCGCACGGACCGGGTGCGGGCGGTCCTCGTACCGGTCCGGCCTCGGCGATCCCGGAGGCAGCCGGCGCGTACCGTGGGGCAGTCGATTGCGCGAGGGGAGGCGGTCCGGACTCCGTCGCGGGTCCCTTGCGCGTCGCCTTCGCCTGTCAACCGAGAGGAACCCCATGACGCAGGACCGGTCGGCCACCGCAGACGAGACGGCAGGCCCCGTGCTGCCCGCACCCCGGACCCCCTCTCCTCTCGAAGCACCGGCGCTGAACTGGGGAGTGATAGCCCCGGGCGGGATCGCGGGCTACTTCACGGAGGCGCTGCAGAAGTACACCCGGCAGAAGGTCGTGGCGGTCGGCTCGCGCGACGCCGAGCGTGCCCGCGCCTTCGCCGACCGGTTCGGCATCCCTGCGGCCTACGGGAGTTACGCCGATCTCGTCCAGGACAGCCAGGTCGACATCGTCTACGTGGCATCGCCGCACTCGGGCCATTTCGAGCACGCCATGCAGGCGATCGAGGCGGGCAAGCACGTCCTCGTGGAGAAGGCGTTCACGCGCAACGCCCGCGAGGCCGAGCAGTTGATCGAAGCGGCCCGCAAGCGCGGGGTGTTCCTCATGGAGGCGATGTGGACGCGCTTCCTGCCGCACATCGACGTGGTCCGCCAGGCACTCGCGTCGGGGCTGCTCGGTGAGGTGCACACCGTCATGGCCGACCACGGGCAGCGGATGGACCCCGACCCGGCGCACCGCCTCTTCGCGCCCGAGCTGGCGGGCGGCGCGCTCCTCGACCTCGGCGTGTACCCGGTCTCCTTCGCCTCGATGGTGCTGGGGCCGCTCACCTCGGTCACGGCGGTGGGCACGAAGACCTTCACCGGCGTCGACGGCCAGGCGTCGATCGTCGTCACCGCCGGGTCCGGAGCACACGGCGTGTTGAACACGACGCTCTTCGCCCGTACCCCGACCACGGCGTCGATCTCGGGAACGCACGCCCGACTGGAGATCGACAGCCCCTTCTACGGATCCGCCGGGGTCCGTCTCATCGGCCGGGACAACCGGCTGCTCGACACGTTCGTCCCCTCCCAGCGCGACGGGGGCCTGTGCTACCAGGCCGCCGAAGCGGCCCGGTGCATCAGTGCCGGGCGGCTGGAGTCCGAGCTGATGCCGCTCGCCGAGTCACTGGCCGTCATGCACGCCCTGGACGACGTTCGCCGCGACCTGGAGGTCGTCTTCCCCGGCGAGTGACCGGCCCCGGAGCACCGGGCCCGTCCAGCAGAGCATGCGACTCGCGGTCGAGAGCGGTGCGCCCGCGGGAGCGGGGTGCGGTGCGGCGGCCGGACAGGGCACTCGACGACGGGGCCGGGGCGGGCCGCCGACCGCCCGGCCCCACTCTGACGGCAGGCCACAGAACCCACTCACTCGACATGTTGCTTTACGTTAGATCATGTTGAACTATGGTGGTGCACTCATCGCCACGGGCCACGGCCCCTCGGGGGTGGGTGTCGGTGGCGCCGCCGCACTGCCCCAGCCGGCGGCGCCCCCTCATGGCTCCGCCCGGTCCGGGGCATTCTGTGCTCGGCCGTCGCAACGAGGCGGCGGCCGAGCTCCGGTGACGGGCGGGCGCGGAACTCCGTGAGGGTCGGAGGAGTCCGCGACCTCGGGGCCGGCGACTTCGCGCGGCATGCCGAAGCCGCCGGCCCGTCGTACGGAGGTGGCCGCCCCCGAGAGCCCGGGGTCGACCGGACCTCGGGATTCATGGGTCGAATATGCGACCCACCCTTGTCTTATCGTGATGTTTTCTGTTTGATTGTGTTTATCTCAGGGGTGGCCGGATGCCACCCTTCCCCCTGGAGGTCTCGTCATGAGCAGGTACCTGGTCACGGGTGGCGCCGGCTATGTCGGCAGCGTGGTGGCCGCCCACCTGCTGGAGGCGGGTCACCAGGTGACCGTCCTGGACGATCTCTCCACGGGCTTCCGTGCGGGCGTGCCGTCCGGTGCGGAGTTCGTCGAGGGCCGGATCCAGGAGGCCGGGAAGGTCCTGGACGGTTCCTTCGACGGTGTGCTGCACCTGGCCGCCTCCTCGCAGGTCGGTGAGTCCGTCACGGACCCGGAGAAGTACTGGCGCAACAACGTGGCCGGCTCGCTGGAGCTGATCAGCGCCATGCGCGCGGCCGGTGTGCGCAGGCTGGTGTTCTCCTCCACCGCCGCGACCTACGGCGAGCCGGAGTCCGTGCCGATCGCCGAGACCGCCCGCACCACGCCCACCAGCACCTACGGTGCCACGAAGCTGGCCGTCGACCACCTGATCACCGGCGAGGCCGTCGCCCACGGTCTGGCCGCCGTCTCGCTGCGGTACTTCAACGTGGCCGGCGCGTACGGCGCCTACGGCGAGCGGCACGACCCGGAGTCGCACCTGATCCCGCTGGTGTTCCAGGCGGCGCTCGGGCAGCGCGAGCACATCGCGGTGTACGGCGACGACTACCCGACCCCGGACGGCACCTGCATCCGCGACTACATCCACGTCGCCGACCTCGCCGACGCCCACCTTCTCGCCCTGGACGCGGCCAAGCCGGGCGAGCACCTGATCTGCAACCTCGGCAACGGCAGCGGCTTCTCGGTCCGCGAGGTGATCGAGTCGGTCAAGCGCGTGACCGGCCGCGAGATCCCGGTGCGGGTCTCCGGCCGCCGCGCGGGCGACCCGGCCGTCCTGGTGGCCTCCGCCGAGCGTGCCCACCGCGAGCTGGGCTGGACCCCGCGCCGCCCGAACCTGGACGACATCGTCGCCGACGCCTGGAAGTTCACCCTGGAGCGCCACCGGTGAACGCCCGCCCGGCATGACGCGGCCGCGCGGCCGCGTTGACGCGAGGGCGTGCAGGCGTGCGGGCGTGCGGGCGGACTCCCGCGGCTCGCGCGCCCGTGGATCCGGCACCCGCCCGTCAGGCCGCCGGGGTGAGGCTTCCGCGCCCGACCGGCGGCTCCGCCCGACGCCCGCGGGCGCGACGGGACGGCAGCTGGATCAGCCGGCAGCCGTGCCGTGCGAGCTCGTCGGCCACCGCCCCCGCCTCGTCGTCGCCCAGACCGAACACATACGTCCCGGGGACCAGCAGGGTGTCCACCAGCCCTGCGGCGACGGCCCGCAGCAGGGCGTCCCGGGCGGGCAGTCCGTCGGCGACCCGCAGCCCGTTGTCCAGGAACGTCACCGGCTCGGGCAGCCCGGCCTCGAACGCGAGCTCCTCCAGCGCGCGGCGCTGGCACTCCATCCCCGTCACGTCGAAGGGGTAGGAACGGAGGTAGATCGCCACTCGCGCCGCCTGCCCGGTGTCGTTGCTCCGGTCGACTGCGAACATCTCTTCCACCTGCCTGATCTCCGGGCCGCGGCGGGCGCTGCGACACTCCCCAGCTCACCGCGCGGATCGGTACGTGTTCAACACGGACCCCTACCTACGCACACCCCCGGTCGCGCGCATCGCGCCCTCCCCTACGCAGAGTGACCCGCCTCGCCCAGCCTCCCGCCCCCTCCCACGGGCCCGCCCCGCACGCCCTCCCGGGCGACAACCCGACCCGCGCGGCGCAGCGAAGGTGTAGGGTAAAACCTAAAGCCTTTAGGCAGAAGCCTGAGAGGCGAAGGCGAACGGAGTGAACCTCATGGCCCGGGTGGGACTGACCGCCGAGCGACTGACCCTCGCCGGGGCGGAGCTGGCCGACGAGGTCGGCTTCGAGCACGTCACCGTCTCCGAGCTCGCCCGACGCTTCGACGTCAAGGTCGCGAGCCTGTACTCGCACGTCCGCAACTCCCACGACCTCAAGACGCGGATCGCCCTGTTCGCCCTGGAGGAGCTCGCCGACCGCGCCGCCGACGCGGTCGCCGGACGCGCCGGCAAGGACGCCCTGGCAGCCTTCGCCGACGCCTACCGCGACTACGCCCGGCAGCACCCCGGGCGGTACGACGCCGCACGGTTCAGGCTCGACCCGCAGACGGCCGCCGCCGGCGCCGGGGTGCGGCACGCCCGGATGACCCGGGCGATCCTGCGCGGCTACGACCTGGCCGAGCCGGACCAGACCCACGCGGTCCGCATGCTGGGCAGCGTCTTCCACGGCTACGTCAGCCTGGAGGCCGCCGGCGGCTTCAGCCACACCGCCGTCGATCCCCAGGTGTCCTGGGACTGGATCATCGACTCCCTCGACACCCTGCTCCGGACCCTGACGACCCGCTGAGCACCCCGGCCGTACCGACCCCACCGGCCCGCCGCCCCGAACCGGAACCCCAGGAACCCCAGGAACCATGAGCACCGACAGCACGCCGACCGCCGCCCCGACCACCACCCCCGTCACCGCCGACCTGCTGCGCGGGCACCTCGACCTCGAACGGACGGCGCACGGGCTGCTGCCGCACCGGCTGCCCGCCCGGGCCCGCCTCCAGATCCCCGACGAGCAGCTCGCGACGGCACAGGCCCAGCCCTCCGGCGTGCGCCTGGCCTTCCGTACCAGGGCCACCACCGTCGAGCTGGACACCCTGCCCACCAAGCGCGCCTACACGGGCATGCCCGCCACACCCGACGGCGTCTACGACCTCGTCGTCGACGGCCTGCTCACCGCACAGGCCACCGTCGCCGGGGGCCACACCCTGATGACCGACCTGGCCACCGGCACCGCCGAACTGATCGGGGGCCCGCCCGGGACGGCACGCTTCACCGGCCTTCCCGCCCGCGACAAGACCGTCGAGATCTGGTTGCCGCACAACGAGATCACCGAGCTGATCGCCCTGCGCACCGACGCCCCGGTCGAACCCGCGCCGCCGACCGGGCACCGCCGCTGGGTCCATCACGGCAGCTCCATCAGCCACGGCTCGACCGCCGGCCGCCCCACCTCCGTCTGGACCGCCCTGGCGGCTGCCGAGGGCGGCGTCGACCTGGTCAACCTCGGCTTCGGCGGCGGCGCCCTGCTGGACCCGTTCACCGCCCGCGCGATCCGTGACACCCCCGCCGACCTGATCAGCCTCAAGATCGGCATCAACATCGTCAACACGGACGCGATGCGGCTGCGCGCGTTCGGCCCGGCCGTCCACGGCTTCCTCGACACCGTCCGGGAGGGGCACCCGACCACCCCGCTGCTGGTCGTCTCCCCCGTCCTGTGCCCGGTCCACGAGGACACCCCCGGCCCGCTGGCCCCGGACTTCTCGACCGGCACCCTGCGCTTCAAGGCCACGGGCGACCCGGCCGAACGCGCGGCCGGCCGCCTGACCCTCACCGTCATCCGCGAGGAGCTGGCCCGCATCGTCGCCCGGCGTGCGGAGGACGACCCGCACCTCCACCACCTCGACGGCCGCACCCTCTACGGCCGGGCCGACTACGACGAGTTGCCGCTGCCCGACGAGGTCCACCCCGACGCCGCCGGTCACCGCCGCATCGCGGACAACTTCGGCCGGCTGGTCTTCGGCCCCGGCGGGATCTTCGCCGCCCCGCGCGTCCGACCCGCCGCCCGGACGGTACCGGACGGCGGGTCGGACGCCCGGCGCGGCCGGCTCTGACACGGCCCGTGCCGTGCCAGGCCCTGCGGGGGCGGGGCGGGGCGGAGCCGGTCAGGGCCGGTGGGTGGCGCGCAGCCGGGCGAGGGTACGCAGGCCGCGTTCCACGAGTTCGGGATCGTGGTTCGCCGCGCCGTACTGGATCCCGGAGACGGCGTCCAGCACGCAGTGGACGGCCAGGTACTCCTGCTCGGTGTCGGTGAGGTCCCGGCCGTAGCCGTCGAAGAGCGCCTCGGCGAGGTCCGGGCGGTCGGCCCAGCTGTCGGCGAGCCGCACGAAGTCCCGGACGGCCGGGCCCGGCTCGGCACGCTCGAAGTCGATCACGTACAGGTCCCCGGACGGCTCCCACAGGAGGTTGCGGAACTGGAGGTCGCCGTGGGTCGGCACCGCGTCGAGGGGAGGGAGCTCGGCCGCCCTCGCGGTGGCCGCGCGGGCGAGGTCCTCGTCGCCGGGAGCGAGGTGGCCGCGGGCCCCTTCCAGGTGCCGCTCCAGTCGTTCGAGGACGCGCGGCGACCCGTCACCGGGCCGGGCGGGCGCGGCCCCGTGGATCGCCGCCGCGAGCTCCCCGATCCGGCGGAAGACCCGCTGCTGCTCCTCGCGCCCGTGCATGGCCCCGTGCAGGGAGCGGCCGGGCACCGCGGTGACGACGACGGCCCGCAACGCGGGGGCGACGGCCACCAGGCGTGGCGCCGCCCCACCCAGGAGGGGGACCCAGGTCCGGTAGGCGGCCACCTCGCGGTCGTGGAAGCGCGGGCTCTCACGATGGACCTTGACGAACCACTCACCGCCGTCCCGGCCGTGGACCCGCCACACCCGGCTGCCCGCCCGTGCCCAGGAGGCGTCCGTCCACGCGGCGATGCGTCCGACGGCGGCCTCGGCGAACTCCCTCAGCTCGGGGGCGGGGCTGTCCGCGGCGCCACCGCCGCCGATGCGGGCGGCGAGGGCGGTCATGTCGTCGGCGAATCCGGCGCCGAGGTCGATGCCGGTCTCCTCGGCGATCACCAGCAGGGAGAACAGGCAGTCGGACAGCTCGTGGGCGATCCGCTCCCGGTCGGCCGGGACGTCGGCACGGTGGCCCTGGTACGCCATGACGAGCTTGGCGAGGTCCCCGACGTCGCCGACGAACCCGAGGGTGAAGTCCGCCAGGTCCCATGTGCGGCCCAGCGTCCGCCGGTTGGTCTCGTCGTACAGCCGGCGGACGTCGCGGGCGGCGGCGACCAGTCCGTCCCAGTCGGGGCGGACACGACGGTTCGGTTCCACACGTCTCCTCAGCGGGTTACGGGGCGGGCAGGGCGCCCGACATGTCGACTCTCCTCGGCTCGCGGCGGCGGACGCGGCGGGTCGGACGATCACCGGCTCCTGGTCCCCGAAGCGCGCCTTCACGGTCACGCGGACAACCTAGCGCTGTGACCGACCGGTTCGCCGACCGTCCGGACGAGCAGAAGCCCGGACGGTCTACCTCACCCGTCCCGCCCTCCGCGGCACCGAAGTGCTCACAACAACCCTCCAGCTCGGCGGTTGTCGCGACACGACGCCCCTAGCGCTCGCCCGGCCGCGCCCGTTCGCGGGACGGCTCGATCACCGGCCGAGCACGCGGACGGGGCGGCGGGCTCCGACGGGGTGTCGGGGTCCGCCGCCCCGGAGCCGGGGCGAGCCACGGGGAACCTGCCGCGCAGGTCGCCCCGGCTACGCCGGGTCCCGGTCGAACACCGCCTTCGACCAGCGGTAGCCGAGCGCCGTGAGGCCCAGGCACCAGGCGACGGCGAGCCACCCGTTGTGGCCGATCTCGCTGCCGAGCAGCAGTCCGCGCAGGGTCTCGATGGCGGGGGTGAAGG
>NZ_JBEXNT010000228.1:0-7918 GCF_040611255.1 Kitasatospora sp. NPDC002965
GGGGGGTGGGGGTGGGTGGGTTTGGTTGGTGGCGTGGGTCTTGGGTTTTCAGTCGCGCCCCCCCCCCGCCCGCCCCGGGGCCCGCGCGGCCGCCGGCGGGGGGGCCCGCCCCGCCTTGTCCCCCTCCGGGCTGGCCCGTCTCCGGGCCTGCCCCCACCCGGCCTGCCCCTTCTCCGGGCGCACCCGCGCCCGGCCCCTCGTATCCACTCGTCCGACGAAAGGCCCCACGATGACCACCGGCACCCCCGCCACGACCCCCTCCACGACCCTGCGCGACGTGATCGGCCTGGACAACCGGCCGCCGCGGCTGGGCGAATCGGCCCTGATCATGATCGATTTCCAGAACACCTACCGCACCGGCGTCATGGCGCTGGAGGGCGCCGAGGAGGCCCTCGCAGCCGCCGCCCGACTGCTGGAGCGCGCCCGCGCCGCCGGCACACCGGTCGTCCACATCGTCAACGACGGCGGCGAGGGCACCCCCTACGACATCCGCGCCGACATCGGTTCCCTCAGCGACGAGGTCGCCCCGGTCGACGGCGAGCCGGTCGTGGTCAAGCAGTTCCCCGACGCGTTCCACGCCACCACGCTGGAGGAGACCCTCACCGACCTGGGCTTCGCCCCGGGCGGCGGGAAGGACCTCGTCCTGGCCGGGTTCATGACCCACATGTGCGTCACCTTCACCGCCCAGGGCGCCTTCCACCGCGGCTACCGGCCCACCGTCGTCGCCGCGGCCACCGCCACCCGCGCGCTGACCGGTCCGGACGGCACCGTGCTGCCGGCCGCGGCGCTCCGGTCCGCCGCCCTGACCACCGTCACCGACCTGTTCGGACTCAGCGTCCCCACCGCCGAGGACCTCCCCGCCTGACCCCGCCCGGACCCGGACGCGGCCGTGC
Organism: Kitasatospora sp. NPDC002965; assembly: GCF_040611255.1. Classification (NCBI taxonomy): domain Bacteria; kingdom Bacillati; phylum Actinomycetota; class Actinomycetes; order Kitasatosporales; family Streptomycetaceae; genus Kitasatospora; species Kitasatospora sp. NPDC002965. Next base: position 894 of record NZ_JBEXNT010000228.1, read on the forward strand.
GGGCGGGCGGGCCTCCCGCACGGCCGCGTTCATGTCACATTTCCGGCCACAATGGGCACTCCACTCCATGAGCACACCACAGGCACAGGATCTCCGCGTAGGGTGAGGCCGTTCCACCGCCCGGTTTCCCGACCAACGAGCCGTATCGAGCGTGCTCTTCGACAGGACTGGAGTGAATTGACCATGCACGAGCGTCAATTGTGGAAGCGTCTGGCGACCTCGACCCTCCGCGGGATCGCCCGCCGGGGACTCGGCGCCACCCTGGGCGTCCTCGCGCTCATGGCCGCCTTCGTCCTCGCCGGCACCACCACCGGGGTGTCGAGCGCGGCGGCCCAGACGTCGGCGGCCTCCGGCAGGTGGGCCTGCTCCGGCGAGGCCATCACCCCCGGATGGGTCGTCACCGCGTGGGAGCGCGGCGGCTGCAGCGGCCGCGGCTCCTGGTACCAGGAGCCCGCCAAGGACGGGATCTGGACCTGTTCGGGCTCGCCGGTCGTCACCGGGTACGTCACCACCGACCACACGCAGAGCGGCTGCAACGGCATCGGGAACTGGCGCCACAACCTCGTCCGCGAGGGGATCTGGACCTGCGGCGGCTCGCCGGTCGTCACCGGGTACGTGATCACCGACCACATCCGCAACGGCTGCGCCGGCGTGGGCTCCTGGCGCCACAACCTCGCCAAGGACGGGATCTGGACGTGCGGCGGCTCGCCGGTCGTCGCCGGGTACGTCAGCACCGACTACATCCAGAACGGCTGCTCCGGCGCCGGATCGTGGCGCCACAACATCGCGCGCGTCGGCCTGTGGACCTGCCCGGGCTCGCCCATCCCGCCCGGCTTCCGCTCCACCTCCTACCAGGCGTCCGGCTGCGGCGGCCTCGGCGCGTGGGTCCTCGCGCGCGCCTGACCCGATCGAAGGCCCGGAGGCACCGCACCCACGGCGGTGCCTCCGTCCCGTTCGCACGGATCCGGCCGCCCACCGGACCGGCTTGACCGTCGAACAGGCGCTGCTGCGATAGTGGGCGCGTGCGTGTCGATCTCCTCGGACCTCTGGTGCTGGACCTCGGCGCCGGCCCGACACCGGTCGGCGGTCCCCGGCTACGGGCACTCCTGGCACGGCTCGCGCTGGACGCCGGGCGCGGCGTCCGGCCGGAGAGCCTCGTCGAGTCCCTGTGGGCCGGGGAGCCGCCCGCGGACCGGGCGAACGCGCTGCAGTCGCTGGTGTCCCGGTTGCGTCGCGTCCTGGGTGATCCCGCGCTGCTCACCGCGGGGCCGGCCGGCTACCGGCTCGCCGTCGAACCGGACGCGGTGGTCGCCGTCCGGGTCGAGCGGCTGGCGCGTTCCGGGCGGCAGTCACTCGCCCAGGACCGGCCCGCCGAGGCCGTCGCGACGCTGCGGGAGGCCCTGGGGCTGTGGAGCGGCCCGGCCCTCGCGGACGTCCGCGAGGCGCCGTTCGGCGACACCGAGGCCGCACGGCTGGAACGGGTGCGGCTGGCCGCCACGGAGGACCGGATCGAGGCCGAACTCGCGCTCGGCCACGGCCCCGACCTGGTCGCCGAGCTGGAGTCGCTGACGGCGGGCCACCCGCTCCACGAACGGCTGCACGCCCAGCTGATCCGCGCGCTCGCCGCCGCAGGCCGACGCGCCGAAGCCCTGGCCGCCTACCAGCGGCTGCGCGACCGGCTCGCCGACACCTTCGGCAGCGACCCCGGGCCCCGGCTCCAGGCGGCCCACCTCGCCGTGCTGCGCGGCGAGGTCCCCCCGCAGCGACAGCACCCGGACGCGCACCGGCCGTTCCGCCGATCGCGGGTCCACGGGAACCTGGACGCTCCGCTGACCAGATTCATCGGCCGTCAGGAGGACGTCCGCCGGGTCGTCGACCTGCTCGACCGGACCAGGCTGGTCACCCTGGTCGGTCCCGGGGGCTCCGGCAAGACCCGGCTCGCCGGCGCCGCCGGACACCGGCTCACGCCGTCCTGCGGCGTGTGGTTCGTCGCCCTGGCGCCGGTCGGCCCGGACGGGGTGGCGCGCGCCGCACTCGACACCCTCCGGGCGCGCGACGTCGACCCGCCCGAACGCCCTCCGGCCCCGGACCGGCCGTCCGGGGCGTCCCCGGACACCGGTCCGGGCTCGCCCGGGGAGATCCTGGACCGCCTGGCCGAGACCGTGGCGGACGACGACCTGGTCCTCGTCCTCGACAACTGCGAGCACGTGATCGAGACCGCGGCCGCGCTGGCCGGCTCCCTGCTCGGCCGCTGCCCCCGGCTGCGGATCCTGGCCACCAGCCGCGAACCGCTGCGGATCGACGGCGAGACCCTCCACCCGGTGCTCCCCCTGGACCTGCCCGAACCGGGTGCGCCGGCCCCGCAGGCCCGGGCCTGTGCGGCGATCCGGTTGTTCCAGGACCGGGCCGGCGCGGTCCGCCCCGGCTTCACCGTGGACGACGACCTGCCCGCGGTGATCGAGATCTGCCGCCGCCTGGACGGCCTGCCGCTGGCGATCGAGCTGGCGGCGGCCCGGCTGCGGACCCTGCCGATCGAGGTCGTCACGGCCCGCCTGGACGACCGGTTCCGGCTGCTCACCGGGGGCAGCCGCACCGCGCTGCCCCGCCACCGGACCCTGCGCGCCGTGGTGGCCTGGAGCTGGGACCTGCTGGCCGACGACGAGCGGGCGCTCCTGGAGCGGCTCGCGGTGGTCCCCGGCAGCTTCGCCGAGGACGCGGCGCGGGCGGTCTTCGGGTCCGACCTCCACCGGGCGGACGACGTCGAGGAGTTGCTGTCGGGTCTCGCCGACAAGTCGCTGCTCCATCCGGTCTGGTCCGCCGACACCGGCGAGCTGCGCCACCGGATGCCGGAGACCGTCCGGGAGTACGGCCTGGAACAGCTCGCCGGGCGCGGGGAGACCGGCGCCGTCCGCGCACGCCTCACCGGATTCCTCCTCGACCTGGTCGAACGGGCCGAGCCCCGGCTGCGCACCCGCGACCAACTGCGCCTGCTGGCACGGCTGTCGGCCGAGCGGGACAACCTGTTCACCGCCGTGCGCCGGACGGTCGAGGCCGGGGACGCCGCCACCGCCGTCCGGTTCGGCGCCGCACTGTGCTGGTACTGGACCATGCGGGGCAACCCGCCCGAGTCGCTGGACCTGCTCGGCCAGGTGCTCGCGATGCCCGGGCCGGCCGATCCGGTGGCCCGGGCACTGGTGGTCGTGACGCACACGCTGGGCACCGAGGCCGTCGGCCCGCCCCACGAGGCCGAGGCCGCCTTCCACCGGATGGTGCGCGCGGTGGAGGGCATCGACCCCGGTGTCCATCCCCTGCTGGAGATGGCCCGGTCGGCCGTCGCCGCCGCCCGGCCGGCACCGCCCCCGGGCCCGGCGGGCGGCCCGGACGCAACGGACGCAGGGTGCTCCTCCCCTCCGCCGGCGGAGGGGGCAGGGACTGGAGGGGACCCCTGGAGCCGGGCGTTCGGGCTGATGGTCCGGGGCCTGCTGGCCATGCGCACCGGCGACCTCGCCGGCGCGACGGAGCTGCTTGCCCGCGCACGGACCGGTTTCGAGGCGCTCGGGGAACGGTGGGGCGCGGCGACCACGCTGAGCACCCTGGGGTCGATCCGGCAGCGGTCCGGCGACCCGGCCGGCGCACTGGCCCTGAACGAGGAGGCGGCCCGGTACTTCCAGGAGCTCGACATCCGGGAGTACTCGATCGAGAACGACGTGCAGACCGGGCTGGCGATCGCCCAGGCCGGGGACGTGGAGGGCGGGCGGCGACTCCTGGAGGGCCTGCTCGACGAGGTGACGCGGGCCGGGGCGGCCGAGCCGCGGGCGCACGTCCGGCTGGGCCTGGCCCGGCTGGAGTGGCTGGCCGGACGGCCGGGGCCGGCCCGCGAACACGCGCGGATCGCGCTGGCCGAGTCCCCCGACGGCCGGGCGGTCCCGTCGCACCTCACCGCCCTGCTGCTGGCGGTCCTCGCCCAGGCGGACACGGCGGAGGGCCGCCCGGAGGACGCCGCCCGGCGGCTCGACCACCCGGCGGTGCACCTGATGCTGGCCCGGGACACCCCGGCCGCGGCCGGGATCGTGGCCGCGGTCGCCGGGATCGAGCTCGGCCGCGACCGGCCGGCGAGCGCGGCCCGGCTGCTCGGGGCCGCCGCCGTGCTGCGGGGCCCGGACGACCTGGGCGACGCCGTCGTCCGCGGGGTCGAGCGGCGGGCCGCCGCCGCGTTGGGCGACGGGTTCGCGGCGGCGCGCGCCGCGGGCGCGGCGATGCCGCGGACCGAGGCCAGGGGCCTCGCGTCGGCGGTCGTCGCCGCGCCCGGAGCCCGCCCGGGGCCGACCGGTCAGCCCGGGCAGCCCGGGCAGCCCGGTCGGCCGGATCAGCCCGTCTGAGTCACGTCCGTGACGGACGGCACCGCACCCGCCGGGGCCTCGGCCGCAGCCCCGGCATTGGCCTGGGCCGGAACCGGCTTGCCGAACATCGTGCAGATCACCGCCGTCCGGAGCGCCCGATCGGCCTCCAGCAGCCGCTGATCGGCACCGAACTCGAACAGGAACTCCGTCGGGACGAGCACGGTGGAGGTGCGCGCACCGGTCCCGTCGGTGAGGTTGCCGCTGCTGTACCCGGTGATCCCCCCGCCGTGGCCCCAGACCGTGCCGCACGGGGTGGCCCCCGTCTCGACGCCCAGCCCGTACCCGGCTCCCTCCGGATCCTCCGGATCCATCGGCACGGTGGTGCGCAGCTCGTCGAGCTGGGCCGCCGGCAGGAGCCTGCCGGACATCAGCGCCGTGTAGAAGCGGGACCAGTCCTGCGCCGTGGAGACCACCGCCCCGGCGGCTCCGCCCCAGCTCGGGTTGTTGCCGGAGGTGTCGACGTGGCCGTCCCGGCCCGGCCCGGCGACCACCCGGAACTCGGCGGGCACGCCGGCCGGCATGTGGGCGGCGTCCGGTTCGTACCCGCGGGCGTACCGGCCGCGCCAGCGGGAGTCCGTGGCGAGGTAGGTGTGCCACAGGCCCAGCGGCCGGGCGATCCGGTCACGGATCAGGTCGGCCGGGCTCGCGCCGGTGACCGCTTCGAGGACGGCGCCGACCGCGGCGTAGTTCGTGTTGCTGTAGGACCACTTCGCGCCGGGGGCGAACAGCGGCTCGTGCCGTACGCCCAGGGCGAGCAGTTCCGTGGAGGTCCACCGCCGCCGGTCCTGGCCGAGGATCGAGCCCAGGACGGCGCCGTCCTCGGTGTAGTCGAAGAGGCCGCTGGTGTGGTTCAGCAGCATCCGCAGCGTGATCGCCGCGCCGTTCGGGACCCGGCCCGGCAGCCACTTCTCCACCGGGTCGGTCAGGGCGAGCCTGCCCTCGGCGACCAGTTGCAGCACGATCGTGGCGATCATGGTCTTGGTGTTGGAGCCCATCCGGAACTCGTCGCCGGCCCTGAGCCGCTGGTCCCGCGCGGCCCACGGGGCCTGCTCGACGATCTCGACGGGCCGGCCGCGGCCGTCGTCCACCCGGACGATCACCCCCGGCGCTCCCGCCGCCACGAGCTGCCGCGCCAGTTCCGTCAACCGGGCCCGCTGCGACTCGGCGCCCTCCTCGGCCACCACCGGTGCCGGTGCGGGAGCCGCGACCGCGGGCGCCGCCAACCCCATGGCCAGACCCGACGCCGTCACCACCGCCGGCACCGTCCGCCGCCAGCGCGACCACGCCGTTCTCCCCGCCGGGGCCGGACGCCCCGGCGGGGACGCCTGTCGGGACACCGCGTGCTGTTGGGACATGGAACCGTCCTCCTCGTTCTGGCTCTGCTGGACGGCCCCAGCCTCCGCCCGGCCGCTGGCAAGCCGCGCACAACACGCTGTCAGGCGGCCGGCCGCGGGCGCACCGGTTGCCGGCACCCGGTGCCGGGCCCCGTTCCCGGGTCGCGGCGGTGACCCCGGGCGGGTTCCGGTGACCCCGGGCGGCTCCGCACCCCGGGCCGTTCTCGTGACCCTGGGTGGTTGTCGGGACCCCGGGTGGTTGTCGGGGCGGCCCGCGGCGGCGTCCCCGCAGCCCTGGCATGTCGCAGGCGGTAGCGGTTCACTGGTAGTGAGCAGGGCAGGAGACGGAGGCCCGGCGATGGACTGTCCTCACCCGATCGGGTTCCACGCGGAGGTCCGCACGCAGTACGCCGCTGCCGGAGCGGACGTGGCCAGGCTGGTGCGAGCCGTTCCGGACGACCGGTGGAGAGCGCCGACCCCCTGCCGCGACTGGGACGTGCGCACGCTGGTGAACCACCTCGCCGCTCAGCACCTCTGGGTCTGCCAGGCGGTGGCGGGCTACACCCCGGAGCAGATCGGCCACCGTTTCGAGGGGGACGTGCTGGGCCGCAACCCCCTCGGCGTCTGGACGATGGCCGTCGACAGCGCCGTGCGCGCACTCGCCGAACCGGGCGCACCCGACCTCCTCGTGCACCTGCCGTACGGGATGCGGGACGCCGGCGGTTACGTCCGTGAGCTCACCGCCGAGACCGTCGTGCACGGCTGGGACCTGGCCCGCGCGCTGGGCGAGACCGGACGGATGCCCCGGGACGCCGCCCGGTACGCGCTCGCCGAGTTCCGGAGCTACCGCGACCCGGCGGGCACCGGCCGGTTCGACCCGCCCCGCACCGCCCCTCCTGGTGCCGACTCCCAGGAGCTGCTGCTGGCCCTCACCGGCCGCGACCCGGGCTGGTCCGCCGACCGGATCTGAGCGGACGGCGGAAGCGCGGGTCCCGGCCCTCTGCGGCGCCCAACAGGTACGACGGCCCGTTCACCCCCTCCCCACCGATCCGGCGGTCCCCTTCAGGGGCCGCCGGTCGTTCGTGCTGCCCCGCCCCGCGTGCGTGCGTGCGACGGGCTTCGGACGGTCCGGTGACCTCGTCGAAGCGCCGGAAAGCCCCTCTTTCCTGCCGTTCCGGTTCCTCCGCGGCCACGCAGGGTGAGGGCTGTGGTGCGGGCCACCCGGAGGCGGGTGACCCGCCACCCTTTCCACCACCCCCGGCAGAGACACCGTCACCCACCGTCGACCATG
>NZ_JBEXNT010000229.1:0-7836 GCF_040611255.1 Kitasatospora sp. NPDC002965
GCTTCGACGGCCCGGGCTCGTCCACCGAGGGCAAGCCGGACGACAAGGCGGGGAAGAAGGCCGCCGAGCGCGTGCCGGTCGCCCTGGACAAGGTGAGCGGCGCCCGGGCCCTCCCGGGGGTAGGTCGCCGACGACCTGCCCGGATGCGCTGTGATGTGACGCACGGACCCTTGACCCGGCCTTTCGGGCGTCGCCATGATGGGCCGTCATGTTCTGACTCCGCCGTCGGGGGAAGTCCGGTTCGAATCCGGCGCTGACCCGCAACGGTAGGCCGCCGACGGCTGTCGGCGGCGAGCCCGAGTACCCGGCGGCGGAGAGGTGTCCACTCCTCCCGTCGTGGTCTGCGGGCCGGAGCTCCGAGAGCTGCCCCCGGCCCCCCGCGGACGCTCTCCGGGCCCCTGCGTCCAGGCCCGGAAAGGCTCTCATGCCCGCGCTCCGCCGCACTCTCGGACTGCTCGCCATACCCGCGCTCGCCCTCGCCACCGCGCTCCCGGCGGTCACCGCCGCACACGCCACCCCCGCACAACCGTCCTCCCCGACCGTCCGTCCGGACGCCGCCGCGGCGGGCTGGCTGGCCCGCCAACTGGTGGACGGGGACCACTTCGAGTCGGTGTTCGACGGCACCGCCTACCCCGACCAGGGCCTGACCATCGACGCCGTGCTCGCTTTCGCCGCCTCCCGCAGCTCCGACCAGGCCGCCGCGAGGGCCACCGCCTGGCTGGCGAGGCCCGACGTCATCGGCGGCTACCTCGGCGACGGCACCACCGAGGCGTACGCCGGGGCGACGGCCAAGCTGCTGCTCGCCGTCGAGGTCCGCGGCGAGAACCCGACCGCCTTCGGCGGCGTCGACCTCCCCGCCCGGCTCCGCTCGCTCCAGAGCCCGAGCGGGCGCTTCTCCGACCGGTCCCAGTGGGGCGACTACAGCAACGCGTTCGGCCAGTCGCTCGCGCTGATCGCGCTCAAGCGCACGCCCGGTGGTGCTCCGGCCGCCGCCGTCGACTTCCTCGCCGACAGTCAGTGCGCCGACGGCGGTTTCCCGGTCTCCTTCGGCCAGGCCACCTGCGCGAGCGACGCCGACGCCACCGCGCTGGCCGTCCAGGCCCTCGCCGCGACCGGCCGCACCGCGAAGGCGAACGCCGGGCTCGGGTGGCTGACCGGCCACCAGAACGCCGACGGGGGCTTCGCGGCGGCCGGAGCGACCACGTCCAACGCCAACACCACCGGCCTCGCCACCCAGGCCCTGTTCTCCGGTGGCCGCTTCGGCGCCGGCCTCAAGGGCTGGAGCAGCCTGGTCAAGCTCCAGCAGGGCTGCTCGGCCGCCCCCGCCGTCCGCGGGGCGGTCGCCTACGACGCGACCGGCTTCAACCCGGGCAACGGCGCGCGGGCGACCGCCCAGGCCGTCCTCGGCCTGGCCGGCACGCCGCTGGCCACGCTCTCGGCCGCCGGCGCGCGTCCGGCCCCGCCCACCCTGGCCTGCCCGGCACCGGCCACCCACTGACCGTCCGCGACCACCCGAGGAGCACTTCGATGATCGACACTCCCACCCGGACCCGACCGGTCCGCCGGACGCTCGGCTCGGTCGCCGCCGCGGCGGCCCTCACCGCCGGGCTGCTCGGTGCCTCCGCCGTCCACGCTCCGCAGGCCCGGGCGGCCGCCTGCACCGGCACCACCGGCGTGACCGTGGTCGTCGACTTCACCGCAGTCGGTGGCGGCATCCAGACCGGCTGCGCGCTCGGCGACCCGGCCAGCGGGCTCGCCGCGATCACCGGCGCCGGGTTCTCCTACTCCTTCCACCCGCGCTTCCCCGGCTTCGTCTGCAAGATCAACTCTCTGCCGACGACCTGCACCAACCCGACCGGCAGCGCCTACTGGTCGTACTGGCACGCGCCGCACGGCGGCCCCTGGTCGTACAGCAGCCTGGGCGCGGGCAGCTACGACCCGGCGCCCGGCGAGGTCGAGGGCTGGTCCTTCGGCGCGGGTGCCCAGCCTGGCATCACCGCTCCCTGACGCCGACACGCCGACACACCGACACACCGGCACACCGGCGCCCCGGTCTCCGTCGCGGAGGACCGGGGCGCCGGTGTGCCGGGGGGAGTGGTCAGGCCGTCCGGTGCGGGTGGAACCCGCGGCCGGTCTTGCGGCCGAGCAGGCCGGCCTCGACCATGCGGGACAGCAGCGGCGGGGGAGCGTAGAGCGGCTCCTTGTACTCGGCGTACAGCGACTCGGCGATGGCCTGCACGGTGTCGAGCCCGATCAGGTCGGCGAGGCGGAGCGGGCCCATGGGGTGGGCGCAGCCGTGGACCATGCCGTCGTCGATGTCCTGCGCCGTGGCGTGCCCGGCCTCGGCCATCCGGATCGCGGACAGCAGATAGGGGACGAGCAGGGCGTTGACCACGAAGCCGGCCCGGTCGCGGGAGCGGACGACGTGCTTGCCCAGCACCTCCTTGGCGAAGGTCTCCACCCGGTTGAGCACGGTGTGGTCGGTGTGCAGCGAGGAGACCAGTTCCACCAGCGGCATCACCGGGGCGGGGTTGAAGAAGTGCAGACCGAGCACCTGCGAGGCGCGGCCGGTGGCGATCCCGAGCCGGGTGACGGGGATGGCCGAGGTGTTGGTGGCCAGGACGGCGTCCTCGTCGGCGAGGACCTTGTCCAGGGTGCCGAGGACCTCGGTCTTGACCCGCTCGTCCTCCACGACGGCCTCGACCACGAGCTGACGGTCGGCCAGCGCCTCCAGGTCGTCGGCGAAGAGCAGGTGGGCCCAGGCGTCGGTGTGCTGCTGCTCGCTGATCCGGCCGCGGTCGACGGCCCGGTGCAGTGACCGGTCGATCCGGCCGCGGGCGGCGCGCAGGGCGCGCTGGTCGGCCTCGCACACGACGGTGTCGAGCCCGGCCCGGGCGAAGACCTCGGCGATGCCGGCGCCCATCTGCCCGGCGCCGACCACGGCGACACGACGGATGTCGTTCATACGGGTGCTCCCTTCGGGGGCGGTGCGGATCGGAACGGGGGTCAGGCGGCCGGTGCGGTGGTGCGCACGAGGTGCCGGCCGTAGGCCGCGGTGGTGAGGAACGCGGGCAGCTCCGCACCGAGGGCGGTCTCCTCCAGGATCCGCACCGCGTCGTCGACCGGGCCGGGGTCCGCGCCCTCGGCGAGCAGCGCGGCCCGCTCCCGGTCGATCAGCCGGCGCACCAGGTCCGGGGTGGCGAGGGATCCGCCGGTGAGGCGCGCGCAGTGGTGCTGCCACTGCCAGATCTGGCAGCGGGCGATCTCGGCGGTGGCGACGTCCTCCATCAGCCCGAAGACGGCGACCGCGCCGGACCCGTTCAGCCAGGCGACGAGGTAGCGCAGGGCGACGGCGACGTTGGAGCGCAGGCCCTGCTCCGTCGGGAGGCCGACGGCGAGCCGGTGGACGGCGAGCAGGTCGGCGGCGGTGACCTCCACGTCCTCCCTGGTCCGGTCGAGCTGGTTCGGCCGGTCACCGAGCACGGCGTCGAAGGCGGTGCGGCAGGTCGCGACCAGGGCGGGGTGGGCGACCCAGGAGCCGTCGAAGCCGTCGCCGGCCTCGCGTTCCTTGTCGGCCCGGACCCTGGTCAGGGCCGCCTCGTTGGCGGCGGGGTCGCGCCGGGGGACGGCGGCGGCCATGCCGCCGATCGCGTGGGCGCCGCGCCGGTGGCAGGTGCGCACGAGCAGCTCGGTGTAGGCGCGCAGGAAGGGCTGCGTCATCGTCAGGGACGCGCGGTCGGGCAGGACGAACCTCGGGCCGTGGTGGGCGAAGTTCTTGATCAGGCTGAACAGGTAGTCCCAGCGCCCGGCGTTGAGCCCGGCGGCGTGCTCGCGCAGCTCGTGGAGGATCTCGTCCATCTCGAACGCGGCGGTGACGGTCTCGATCAGGACGGTGGCCCGGACGGTGCCGTGCGGGATGCCCAACTCGGCCTGGGCGAAGGTGAAGACGTCGTTCCAGAGCCGCGCCTCCAGGTGGTTCTCCAGCTTCGGCAGGTAGAAGTACGGGCCGCTGCCGCGCTCGATCTGGCGCCGGCCGCAGTGGAAGAGGTAGAGGCCGAAGTCGACCAGGGCGGCGACGGCCGGGCGGCCGTCGATCAGCAGGTGCTGCTCGTCCAGGTGCCAGCCCCGGGGGCGGACCACGATGGTGGCGGGCGTGTCGCCGATGCGGTAGCGCCTGCCCTCCGGGGTGGTGTCGTCGATCCGGCGCTCGATCGCGTCGACCAGGTTGAGCTGGCCGGAGACGAGGTTGTGCCAGGTGGGGGAGGTGGCGTCCTCGAAGTCGGCGAGCCAGACCCGGGCACCGGAGTTGAGGGCGTTGACGGTCATCCGGCGCTCGGGCGGGCCGGTGATCTCCACCCGGCGGTCGTCCAGTCCGGGCCCGGCGCCGACGACCCGCCAGGACGCGTCCTCGCGGACGGCGCGGGTCTCCGGGAGGAAGTCCAGGCTGCCGCCCGCCGCCAGGGCGGCGGCGCGGCGGCCGCGCTCGGCGAGCAGGTTCGCGCGGCGGTCGGCGAAGGCCGCGTGCAGACCGGCCACGAAGCGCAGGGCGTCGGGGGTGAGGATCTCCTCGAAGCGTTCCTCGTGTGCGCCGAGGATCTCGATGTGGCTGGGCAGGCTCATCCGGTTCTCCAGGAAGCAGGTGGGCGGGGCCCGGGGCCTCGTCCCTCAACGGGGCCCCGGGCGGGGTGGGCGGCGGCCGGGGAGCTTCCCCCGCTCCGGTGGTGCCGGCCGCCGGGGACGGCTCAGTGGAACTGCTCGGCCTCGGTGGAACCGGTCAGGGCGAGCGTCTCGGCGTTCGGGTTGAGGGCGGTGGAGACCAGGTCGAAGTAGCCGGTGCCGACCTCGCGCTGGTGCTTCACCGCCGTGTAGCCGTCCGGCACGGCGGCGAACTCGGCCTCCTGGAGGTCGACGTACGCGGTCATGCCGTGCTCGGCGTAGCCGCGGGCGAGCTGGAACATCGAGTGGTTGAGCGCGTGGAAGCCGGCCAGGGTGATGAACTGGAAGCGGTAGCCCATCGCGCCCAGTTCGCGCTGGAACTTGGCGATCTGGTCGTCGTCCAGCGAGGCCTTCCAGTTGAAGGACGGCGAGCAGTTGTAAGCCAGCATCTTGTCGGGGTGCTCGGCCTTGACGGCCTCGGCGAACTCGCGGGCCTGGGCGAGGTCCGGGGTACCGGTCTCGACCCAGAGCAGGTCGGCGTACGGGGCGAAGGCCAGACCGCGGGAGATCACCGGGGCCATGCCGGGCTCCACCCGGTAGAAGCCCTCGGCCGTGCGCTCGCCGGTGCAGAACCGGGCGTCGCGCTCGTCGACGTCGGTGGTCAGCAGGTTGGCGGCGAGCGCGTCGGTGCGGGCCACGATCACGGTCGGCACGTCGGCGATGTCGGCCGCGAGGCGGGCGGAGTTGAGGGTGCGGACGTGCTGGGCGGTCGGGACGAGCACCTTGCCGCCCAGGTGGCCGCACTTCTTCTCGGAGGCGAGCTGGTCCTCGTAGTGGATGCCCGCGGCGCCGGCCGCGATCATGCCCTTGGTGAGCTCGAAGGCGTTGAGCGGGCCGCCGAACCCGGCCTCGGCGTCGGCGACGATCGGTACCAGCCAGTCCGGGCCGTCGTTCCCCTCCGCCGCGTCGATCTCGTCGGCCCGCAGCAGCGCGTTGTTGATCCGGCGCACCACCTGCGGCACCGAGTTGGCGGGGTAGAGGCTCTGGTCGGGGTAGGTCTGCCCGGCCTGGTTGGCGTCGGCGGCCACCTGCCAGCCCGACAGGTAGATCGCCCGGAGGCCGGCCTTCACCATCTGCACGGCCTGGCCACCCGTCAGCGCGCCCAGCGCGTGGAGGTAGTCCCGCTCGTGCAGCTGCCGCCAGAGCCGCTCGGCCCCGCGTCGGGCCAGCGTGTGCTCCTCCCGGACGGTGCCGGACAGCCGCACCACGTCCGCCGCCGTGTAGCTGCGCTCGACGCCCGCCCACCGCGGGTCGGAGGCCCACCGGGCGGCCAGCTCCGCCGCCTGCTGCTCCTGCTGCTGCCGAACCGACTGGGTCATGATCCGCTCCCGGGGTGCTCGTTGCGAAGGGTGTGAGGCGTCTCACCTCGCGATGGAAGGCGCGGCCGGGGCGCCGGGCGGGCGGCGTCGGCCGCCCGGACGTCGGTGCCCCCAAGCCCCCGCCTCCAGGCCGAAGGAACCTGGAGAAGCAGGGTGTTCGTGGTGCGCCTGCCGGCCGCAGCACCGACTCTGGCACTCCCGGTGCCCGCCGTCACCGCTGGAGCGGGGCCAACTTCTGCGAAGCGCACCCTGCGAATCTGCGAAGGATGCGAAGGCTTCGCGGACGAGCCGGGGGCTATGCTGCGGGCACCGGACAGGCCGGTGGCGAGGGGAGGAACCGCGTGGGAAAGACCTTCGCCGGCGCTCGGCTGCGCCGGCTGCGCGAGGACCGGGGGCTCAGCCAGGCCGCCCTCGCCCGGCTGATCGAACTGTCGCCCAGCTACCTCAACCAACTGGAGCACGACGCCCGCCCGCTCACCGTCCCGGTGCTGCTCAGGCTCACCGAGGCCTTCGGCGTCGACGCGGGCTACTTCGCCCCGCCCGACACCGCGCGGCTCACCGCCGACCTGCGGGACGCCCTCGGCGAGGAACTCACCGCAGGCCGCCTCACTCCGGGCGACCTCGACGACCTCGCCGCCCGGCTGCCCGCCGTCGCCCGGGTCCTGACGGACCTGGGGCGCGGCCGCCGTGCCGCCGCCGAGCAGCTCGCCCTCCTGGTCGGGGAGCGCGGTCCGACCGTCGACACCGCCCGCACCCCGCACGAGCAGGTCCGCGAGTTCTTCTACCGCCGCCGGAACTACGTGCACGAACTCGACCTCGCCGCCGAGGAGTTGGCGATCGCGATCGGTCTGAGGCGCGGCGGGGTCAGGACGGTGCTGGCCGAGCGGCTCGCGACCGGGCACCACGTCCGGCTGGCCACCGGCGGAGAGCGGCTCCACGCGTACGATCCGGGCACCCGGGTGCTGCGCCTGTCCGACCGGCTCCGTCCGGGCCAGCAGGCGTTCCGGATGGCGACCCAGCTGGCCTACCTGGAGCACGACGGCCTGCTCGGCGAGCTCGCCGCCCAGGAGGGCCCCGAGGGTTCGGCCGCCCGGGCGCTGACGCGGATCGGCCTGGCCAACTACTTCGCGGCAGCCCTCGTGCTGCCCTACCGCGCCTTCCACGCCGAGGCGGAGGCGGCCCGGTACGACATCGAGCACCTCGCCGACCACTTCGGCCTGGGCTACGAGACCGTCTGTCACCGCCTCAGCACCCTCCAGCGGCCGGGACTGCGCGGGGTGCCGTTCTCCTTCGTCCGGGTCGACCGCGCCGGGAACGTCTCCAAGCGGCAGTCCGCCACCGACTTCCACTTCTCGCGCACCGGCGGCACCTGCCCGCTCTGGAACGTCTACGAGACCTTCGCCGCCCCCGGCCGCGTCCACGTCCAGGTCGCCGGCATGCCGGACGGACGGCGCTACCTGTGGACCGCCCGTGCCGTCACCCGTTCACCCGGGGGCTGGGGCCGCCCGGGCAAGACCTTCGCGATCGGGCTCGGCTGCGAACTCCGCCACGCCCACCGGCTGGTGTACTCCGCCGGCCTCGACCTGGGCGACGAGGGCGCGGCCACCCCGATCGGCCTCGGGTGCAAGGTGTGCGAACGCCCCGCCTGTCCGCAGCGTTCCGCGCCCGCCGTCGGCGTCCCGCTGGTGATCGACGAGCACACCAGCACGTTCGTGCCGTATCCCGCCCGCGCCGAACCGGAGGGGCGGGCGGCCGACGCCTGAGGGCGGCCCGGGGCGCGGGGGGCCGGGCGCGGGGAGCC
>NZ_JBEXNT010000230.1:0-7725 GCF_040611255.1 Kitasatospora sp. NPDC002965
GCACCGGCTCGCCGGGCTGGCCGACGACCGGCAGCGCGCGCTGCTGCTCGACCTGGTCGGCGGGGCGGTCAACGAGGCGCTGGGGCGCGGCGGGCCGGTGCCCGCCGACCACAGCTTCGTGGAGCTCGGCCTCGACTCGGTCAGCGCGCTGGCCACCCGCAACCGGATCGGCGCGGTGACGGGGCTGAACCTCCCCGCCACCCTGGTCTTCGACCGGCCGACCCCGCGCGCGGTCGCGGAGTTCCTGCGGGCCGAGCTGACCGGGTCCGGGCCCACCGACGACGCCTGGGCGGCAGCCGCGCCCGTCCCCGCCGACCGGGACGACCCGGTGGTGATCGTCGCGATGGGCTGCCGCTACCCGGGCGGGGTGGACTCGCCGGAGCGGCTGTGGGAGCTGGTGGCGGCGGGCGGCGACGCGGTCGGGGAGTTCCCGACCGGACGCGGCTGGGACCTCGCCGCCGGCTACGCGCCCGAGGGCCGCGAGCCGGGCCGCTACTACCAGCGCGAGGCCGGGTTCCTGGCCGAGGCCGACCTCTTCGACGCCGGGTTCTTCGGGATCTCGCCGCGCGAGGCGGAGGCGATGGACCCGCAGCAGCGGCTGCTCCTGGAGACGTCCTGGGAGGCCTTCGAGCGGGCCGGGATCGAGCCCGGATCGCTGCGCGGCAGCCGAACGGGAGTCTTCGTCGGCGCGATGGCGATGGACTACGGTCCGGGCCTCACCTCCGGCTCGGAGCTCTCCGGCCACCTGCTGACGGGCACCGCCGGCAGTGTGGCGTCGGGCCGCGTGGCGTACGTCTTCGGCCTGGAGGGCCCCGCCGTCACGGTGGACACCGCCTGCTCCTCCTCGCTGGTCGCCCTCCACCTGGCCGCCCGGTCCCTGCGGCACGGGGAGTGCGACCTGGCGCTGGCGGGCGGCGTGACCGTGATGAGCACGCCGGGCATGTTCATGGAGTTCAGCCGGCAGGGCGGGCTCGCGCCGGACGGGCGGTGCAAGGCCTTCGCAGCCGCCGCCGACGGTTTCGGCCTGGCCGAGGGCGCGGGCGTGCTGGTGCTGGAACGCCTCTCCGACGCCCGACGCAACGGCCACCCGGTGCTGGCGGTACTGCGCGGCTCGGCGGTCAACCAGGACGGTGCGAGCAACGGCCTGACCGCCCCCAACGGCCCCTCCCAGCAGCGGGTCATCCAGGCCGCGCTGGCCGACGCCGGTCTGACCGGCGCCGAGGTCGACGCGGTCGAGGCGCACGGCACCGGCACCACGCTCGGTGACCCCATCGAGGCCGGGGCCCTGCTCGCCACCTACGGCCGGCAGCGGCCCACCGAACAGCCCCTGCTCCTGGGGTCGTTGAAGTCCAACATCGGACACACCCAGGCCGCGGCGGGTGTGGCGGGCGTCATGAAGATGGTGCTGGCGATGCGGCACGGTGTGCTGCCCAGGACCCTGCACGTGGACAGTCCCTCGCCGCATATCGACTGGTCGGCGGGGGCGGTGGAGCTGCTGACGCAGGCCCGCGCCTGGGAGACCGAGGACGGGCGGCCACGCCGGGCCGGCGTCTCCTCCTTCGGCGTGAGCGGCACCAACGCCCACGTCGTCCTCGAACAGGCCCACGAGAACGAGCCTGCGGAACCGGACCACGCGGAACCGGAGCACGACGCGGACACGATCGTCCCCTGGCTGCTGTCCGCCCGCTCCCCCGAAGCGCTGCGCGACCAGGCCGCACAACTGCTGACCCTCGACGGGCACCCGACCGACATCGCCCACTCCCTCGCCACCGGCCGCACCGCCTTCGACCACCGCGCCGTCACCATCGGCACCCACCACCGACTCCGCCACGCCCTCACCGCACTCAGCGAGGACACCCCCCACCCCGACCTCGTCCAAGGCACCCCCCACCACCCCGGCCGCACCGTCTTCGTCTTCCCCGGCCAGGGCTCCCAGTGGCCCGGCATGGCCGCCGAACTCCTCGACACCGAACCCGTCTTCGCCGAGAAGATCACCCAGTGCGAGAAGGCCCTCGCCCCACACGTCGACTGGTCGCTCACCCGGCTGCTGCGCGACGCCGAGCCGCTGGAGCGGGTCGACGTCGTCCAGCCCGCCCTGTGGGCCGTGATGGTCTCCCTCGCCGCCCTCTGGCAGCACCACGGCGTCCACCCCGACGCCGTCCTCGGCCACTCCCAGGGCGAGATCGCCGCCGCCGTCGTCGCCGGCGCCCTCACCCTCGAAGACGGCGCCGCCGTCGTCGCCCTCCGGAGCCAGGCCCTCGACGCCATCGCCGGTGACGGCGGCATGGTCTCCGTCCGGCTCTCCGCCGAGCGAACCACCGAGCTGCTCGCGCCCTGGGCCGACCGGATCTCCGTCGCCGCCTACAACTCCCCCACCACCACCGTCGTCGCGGGCGAGAGCACCGCCCTGACGGAACTGCTGGCGGTGTGCGAGCGGGAGGGCGTCCGCGCCAGGAGCATCCCGGTCGACTACGCCTCGCACTCCCCGCACGTCGAGAGGATCCGCACCCGGCTGCTCGACGTCCTAGCCGACATCAGCCCGCAGGCACCCCGCATACCCATGTTCTCCACCGTCACCGGCGACTGGCTCACCACCCCGCCCGACACCGCCTACTGGTACACCAACCTGCGCCAACCCGTCCTCCTCGCCCCGGCCCTCAAGACCCTCCACGAAACCGGCCACACCCACTACATCGAGACCAGCCCCCACCCCGTCCTCGTCCCCACCATCGAGGAGACCCTCGACACCGCCGTCACCCTCCCCACCCTGCGCCGCGACGAAGGCGACCGACGACGCCTCCTCACCTCCCTCGCCCACGCCTGGACCACCGGCCTCACCGTCGACTGGACCACCGCGATCCCCCGCGGCCGACGCGTCGAACTGCCCACCTACCCGTTCCAGCGGGAGCGGTTCTGGCTCGCCCCGCGCACGACCACGCCCCCGGGGGCGGGTCCGTCCGCCGACGGTCTGTGGGACGTCCTGGAGCGCCAGGAGCCGACCGAACTGTCCGCCGAGCTCCAGGTGAGTCCGGCCGCGCTCGGCGAGGTGCTGCCCGCGCTGGCGGGCTGGCGGGCCGAACGGACCGCGACCGCCGAGGCCGACTCCTGGCGCTACCGGATCGGCTGGCAGCCGCTGGGCCTGAAGCCCGCCGAAGCACCGGCGGGCCGCTGGCTGGCCGTGCTGCCGCAGAGCGACACCGCCCGCCGGGTGGTCGAGGCGCTCGCCGCGGTGGGCCTGGACGTGGTCCCGTTCACCGTGAGCGGTCCCGGAACGGGACGCGAGACGCTGGCGAAGCGGGTGACCGAGGCGCTCGGCGACGGGGAGGCGCCGGCCGGCGTGCTCTCGCTGCTGGCCCACGAGGAGCGCCCGCACCCGGAGTTCGCCGACCTGCCGGGCGCGGTCGCGCTGACCCTGGCCCTCGTACAGGCACTGGGCGACGCGGGCGTGGAAGCGCCGCTGTGGTGCCTGGTCAGCGGGACGGCGGTGCTCGGCGCGGGTGAGCGGCCGGGCGGCCCGGTGCAGGGTGCCGTGGCCGGGCTGGCACGCACGGTGGCGCTGGAGCACCCCGAGCGCTGGGGCGGGCTGGTGGACCTACCGCCCGCCGACGGCGCGGGACTGGACGAGCGGGCGGCGCGGCGGCTGTGCGCGGTGCTCGCGGCCGCGCGGGACGAGGAGCAGGTGGCGGTGCGGTCCACCGGCGTGCACGGGCGCCGGCTGCTGGCCGCCCCCGTCCGGACGGCCGTGGACTCCGGGCCGGGCCCGGCGGTGTGGCGGCCGGCCGGGGCGGTGCTGGTAACCGGCGGGACCGGCGCGGTCGGGGCGCAGCTGGCGCGCCGGCTGGTGGCGCAGGGTGCCGAACGGGTGGTGCTGCTCAGCCGCCGGGGTGCGGCGGCGCCCGGGGCGGCGGCGCTGCGGGCGGAGCTGGGCCCGGCCGTGGAGCCGGTGGCCTGCGACGTGACGGACCGGCAGCAGCTCGCCGCGGCCGTCGCCGCGTACCGGCCGGACGCGGTGGTGCATGCCGCCGGGGCGCTGGACGACGGGGTCCTGGACGCGCTGACGCCCGAGCGGATGGCGTTCTCGCTGCGCGCCAAGCTGACCGCGGCCCTGCTGCTGGAGGAGCTGACGGCCGACCTGGAGCTGTCCGCCTTCGTGGTGTTCAGCTCGGTGATGGGCGTGGTCGGCAACGCCGGTCAGGGCAACTACGCGACGGCCAACGCCGCTCTGGACGCGCTGGTCGCGCGGCGCCGGGCCGCCGGCCTGCCGGGAACCGCGATCGCCTGGGGTGCCTGGGGCACCGACGGGGCCGACCGGGACACCGGCGGCGCGGGCGCCGGAATGCTGGCCGACGAGGTGGCCCGGCGGCTGGGCGACCGCGGCCTGCCGACCATGGCACCGCGCAGCGCGATCACCGCGGTGGCCCGCGCGCTGGGCGAGGACGACGAGCTGGTGGTGGTCGCGGACGTGGACTGGCGGCGGCTGGCCGAGTCGTCCGGTCTGCGTTCGGCGCTGCTGGGACGGCTGCCGGTGCCCGCCGCCACGGCGCCGGCCGAGGTCCGGCCCGCGGCGGCGGAGCGGCCCGGCGAGCTGGCGGGCCGGCTGGCCCCGCTGGCCCCGGGCGAGCGGATGCACCTGCTGACCGACCTGGTGCGTGCCAACGCCGCGGCCGTGCTGCGGCACGCCGACAGCGGCGCCGTGCTGCCCGCGCGGGCGTTCGCGGAGCTCGGTTTCGACTCGCTGACCGCCGTCGAGCTGCGCAACCGGCTGGGCACGGCGACCGGTCTGCGGCTGCCCGCGACCGTGCTCTTCGACCACCCGACACCGCACGCGGTGGCGGTGCGGCTGCTGGCCGAGCTGGGCCTGGCGCGGGAGTCGGCCGAGCCGGGCCCCGCCGGTGCGCCCGGGGGCGGCGCGGCCACCGGGCCGGACGGGGGCGAGCCGCTGGCCGTGGTCGGCATGGCCTGCCGCTTCCCGGGCGGGGTGGGCTCGCCGCAGGAGCTGTGGGAGCTGCTGGCCGAGGGCCGGGACGCCGTCGGTGACTGGCCGGCCGACCGCGGGTGGGACGTCGAGCGGCTGTTCGACCCGGACCCGGACCGCCCCGGCACCACGTACAGCCGCAGCGGCGCGTTCCTGGCGGACGCCAGCGGCTTCGACGCCGAGTTCTTCGGGGTGAGCCCGCGCGAGGCGCTGGCCATGGACCCGCAGCAGCGCCTGCTGCTGGAGACCGCCTGGCAGGCGGTCGAGGACTCCGGGCAGGACCCGTCGGCGCTGCGCGGCGGCCGGGTCGGCGTCTTCGTCGGCACCAACGGCCAGGACTACGTGGACGCGCTGGCGGCCGCCGAGGGGATCTCCGAGGGCCACCTGCTGACCGGCAACACGGCCAGTGTGCTCTCCGGCCGGATCTCCTACGCCCTGGGGCTGGAGGGTCCGGCGCTGACCGTGGACACCGCCTGCTCGTCCTCGCTGGTCGCCCTCCACCTGGCGGCCCAGTCGCTGCGGCGCGGGGAGTGCGAGCTGGCGCTGGCCGGCGGGGTCACGGTGATGAGCACGCCCAAGCTGTTCGTGGAGTTCAGCCGTCAGCGCGGGCTGGCCCCGGACGGGCGGTGCAAGGCCTTCTCGGCGGACGCGGACGGCACCGGCTGGGGCGAGGGCGTGGGCGTGCTGGTGCTGGAGCGGCTCTCCGACGCCGTGGCCCGCGGCCACCGGGTGCTGGCCGTGGTCCGGGGCTCGGCGGTCAACCAGGACGGTGCGAGCAACGGCCTGACCGCCCCCAACGGCCCCTCCCAGCAGCGGGTCATCCAGGCCGCGCTGACCGACGCAGGGCTGACCGCCGACCAGGTCGACGCGGTGGAGGCGCACGGCACCGGCACCCGGCTCGGTGACCCGATCGAGGCCCAGGCGCTGCAGGCCGTGTACGGGCGCGGCCGGGCCGCGGACCGGCCGCTGCTGCTCGGTTCCGTCAAGTCCAACCTCGGCCACACCCAGGCCGCCGCCGGGGTCGCCGGGGTGATCAAGACGGTCCTGGCGATGCGGCACGGCCTGCTGCCCCGGAGCCTGCACATCGCGGAGCCCAACCCGCACGTGGACTGGTCCTCGGGTACGGTACGGCTGCTGGCCGAGGCCGTCGCCTGGCCGGACACCGGCCGGCCGCGACGCGCGGGCGTCTCCTCGTTCGGGATCAGCGGCACCAACGCCCATGTGATCGTGGAGCAGGCGCCCGACGCCCCCGTGCGGGCGCCGCTGCCCGCGCGCCGTGCGCCCCTGCTGCTGTCCGCCCGGGGTCCGGCCGCCCTGCGGGCCCGGGCCGAGCAGCTGGCCGACCACCTGGACGGGCGGGAGGAGGTCGACCTCGCGGAGCTGGGCCGGGCCCTCGCGGTGAGCCGGGCCGGTCTGGAGCACCGGGCCGCCGTGCACGGCGCGGACCGGGCGGCGCTGCGCGAGGGCCTGCGGGCGCTGGCCGACGGCGCCCGCTCGGCGGCGGTGACCACCGGCGTGGTGCGGGCGGACGGGCGGACGGCGTTCCTCCTGCCGGGCCAGGGCAGCCAGCGGGCCGGGGCCGGGGCCGGGCTGTACCGTGCCGAGCCGGTCTTCGCCGACGCGCTGGACGAGGTGCTGGCGGCGCTGGATCCGCACCTGGACCGGCCGCTGCGCGAGGTGATGTTCGCCGCGCCGGGCAGTACGGAGGCCGCGCTGCTGGACCGCACCCGCTACACCCAGCCGGCCCTGTTCGCCCTGCAGACGGCGCTGCTGCGCCTGCTGGACCACCACGGTGTGCGGCCCGACCTGCTGCTGGGGCACTCGATCGGCGAGCTGTCCGCCGCGCACGCGGCCGGGGTGTTGGACCTGGCGGACGCGAGCGCGCTGGTGGCCGCGCGCGGCCGGCTGATGGACGAGCTGCCCGAGGGCGGCGCGATGGTGGCCGTCGAGGCGACCGAGGAGGAGCTCGCGGCGGTTCCGGCCGCGCCGGGGGTCGACCTCGCTGCGGTGAACGGACCGCGCTCCTGCGTGCTCTCCGGTGACCGCGCGGCGGTGCTGGCCGTGGCGGAGGAGTTCCGGGCGCGCGGACGGCGGACCAAGCGGCTGGCGGTGGGCACCGCCTTCCACTCCGCGCGGCTGGAGCCGATGCTGGCGGCCTTCCGGGAGGTCGCGGCGGGGCTGGCGTACCGGCCGCCGACGCTCCCGGTGATCTCCGACCTCACCGGTGAGCCGGCCGCCGCCGAGCAGCTGTGCTCCCCCGACTACTGGGTGCGGCACGCGCGCGGCACCGTCCGGTTCCTGGACGGCGTGCGGCGGCTCCGGGCCGAGGGTGCCGACCGCTTCGTGGAGCTGGGCGCCGGCGGGGTGCTCTCCGCGCTGGTGCAGGAGAGCCTGCCGGACACCCCAGAGGGCGCGGCGGTGGCGCTGCTGCGCGAGGGGCGGCCGGAGGACGAGTCGGTGACGGCCGCGCTGGCCCGGCTGTACGTGCACGGCACGGCGGTGGACTGGAGTCCCGGCGGCACCGGCGGCGGCCGGGTCGAGCTGCCCGGCTATCCGTTCCAGCACCGCCGGTTCTGGCCGGCGCCCGCCGTCACCGCCCCGGCCACCGGGCGGCTGCGCTACCGGATCGACTGGCAGCCGCTGGAGCCGGGGCCCGCGGCCCGGCTCACCGGCCGCTGGCTGCTGGTGCTGCCCGAGGGCGCCGACGCGGACGGCCCGGCCGACGGCGCCGCGCGGGCGCTGGCGGCCCG
>NZ_JBEXNT010000231.1:0-7537 GCF_040611255.1 Kitasatospora sp. NPDC002965
GTCGGCCCGGCCGTCCTCGCCGGCACCGTCCGGGCCGAGCGCGGGCACCGCGACGAGGTCCCGTTGCCCGCGCCGCCCCGCCACCGGGCGCCGTCCACCGGACGGGCCGGTCGCCGGTCCGGCGGCCGGGCCGCCGTAGGCGCCGCCGGTGCCACCGCCGTACGGGCCGCCCGCCGCACCCGTGGCCGGCGGCGGTTCGGGCAGTCCGTCCGGCGCCTCGGCCAGCAGTTCGCGCGGGATCAGCACCACCGCGGTGGTGCCGCCGTACGGCGAGGGCCGCAGGTGGACCCGGATGCCGTGCCGCCGGGCCAGCCGGCTGACCACGAACAGGCCCAGCCGGTCGGTGTCGGCGAGGTCGAACTCCTGCTCCACCGCGAGTCGTTCGTTGATGTCGGCGAGCGCCGAATCACTCAGCCCGAGTCCGCGGTCGTCGATCTCCAGCGCGAAGCCGTGCGCCACCACCTCGCCCTGGACGGTGACCTGGGTGCTCGGCGGGGAGAACACCGCCGCGTTCTCGACCAGTTCGGCGACCAGGTGGGTGACGTCCGCGACCGCGCTGCCGAGCAGCCCGGTGCCCGGGAACGGTCGGACGATCACCCGCGCATAGTCCTCGACCTCGCCCACGGCGGCGCGCACCACGTCCACCATCCGCACCGGCTTGCGCCAGGCCCGGCCGGGCGAGCCGCCGGCCAGGATGATCAGGCCCTCGGCGTGCCGGCGCATACGGGTGGTGAGGTGGTCGACCTTGAACAGGTCCTCCAGCTCCGCCGGGTCCTCGGTGCGCCGCTCCATGGTGTCCAGCAGCGTCAGTTGGCGGTGCAACAGCACCTGGCTGCGGCGGGCCAGGTTGACGAAGACCGCCGAGACGCCGCGGCGCAGTTCGGCCTGCTCGACCGCCGCCTCGACGGCGGCCCGCTGCACGGCGTTGATGGCCCGCCCGACCTGGCCGATCTCGGCGGAGCCGAACTGCAGCTCGGGTGCCTCGGTCGCGACGTCCACGGCCTCGCCCTTGCGCAGCCGCAGCATGACCGAGGGCAGGCGGGTGCCGGCCAGTTCGTTGGCCGCGTTCCGCAGGCCGATCAGCTCGCGGGCCAGGCCGCGGCCGATCCGGTAGGAGATGACGATCGACAGCACCACGGCGACCAGGCCGATCACACCGGCGATGCCGCCGCGCCAGAGCATGCCGATCGCGTAGGAGTGCTCGCGGTCGTCGATCGTGCCGGCCAGCCGGGTGTTGATCGCCGCGAGGTCGCCCAGCGCCCGGTCCGCGGTCTCCCGCCACGCGTCGCCGTTGATCGCCTGGACCACCCGCTCCGGGCCGCCCGCGCCGACGAAGTCGGCCTCGGCCCGCGCCAGCGCGGCCCACGCCTCACCGCCGCGCAGCGCGATGTAGTCGGCCTGGTCGGCCGGGTCGAGCTCGGCGATGTAGACGGTGAACAGCGCCTGCTGGTTGTGCAGGGCGTCGATGGCCACCTGGTACTGCTCCGCGGTGGGCCGACCGGTCGCGGTCCGGAGCCCCTCCATGGCCGCGTCCTCCTGGGCCAGGTACTCGCGGGCGCGCACCAGCTCGATGAGGATCGTCCCCTGCCGGGGCAGTTGGCCGCTCTGGCGGGCGACGAAGGCGGACCGGAAGCCGAAGGTCGGCTTGATCAGGTCGCTGTACTGGCCGAGCGTGAACTCCCAGTTGAGCGCGCCGCGGTTGATCTGGGAGCGCAGCGGTGTGAGCTGGTCGGCGGCGGCGAGGACCTGGAGGAGTCGCCCGCGCTGGGCCTCGTCGAGCCGGCCGCCGTCACCGTCCTTCAACTGCCGCAGCAGGGTGAGGCTCCGGTCGGTGGTGGCCTGGGCCTGTTCGAAGGCGTCCCGGGTGGCCCGTGAGGCGGGGTCGGCCAGCCGCTTGACGGCGGCCCGGCGCTCGACCTGGAGATCGTGTGCGTACCGGTCGACCGGGGGCCCGAACTTCTTGTACGTACTGCTGATCTCCAGCCGGCTCCAGACGTCTCCGGTGGTGGCGAGCGTCGCGTACACCCAGAGGGCGGTCAGGGCGACGATGGGCACCAGGAGCAGCGCGATGATCTTCGCGCGGATCGAGCTGCTGCGCAGACGCATGGAGTCCTCGGTCGGGAAGTGCCAGGCGCGGACGGGGTGTGGGGGTGGAGCGGTGCGCGGACGGGCGTCCGAGCGGGGTCCGGACCTGGGCTCCGGGCTTGGGAGCCGGGCTGGGCGGGAGCGGTGTGGGGGCGGAGCGGGCGTGGAGCCGGGCGGGGCGGGCGGAGCGTGAGCGGGGCGACGCGGCACGGGGGCGGGCGGAAGGGAGTGCGAACGACAAGTGGTACAGACCAAGCCTGGATCGAGTACGGACCGGTGCCGATTCGGGCCCGGCCGGGGAGGTCCGGCCCGAAGTCTGCGAGAGCCTACTACGCCCTGACCACTCGTTCGAGGGTCGAACCCGTCCTCTTCCCGCACCCGGCCGGATCGTGTCCGGATCGTTCCCAAGATCCCGGATCCCGCCGCATTCCCCCGGGTCCGGCGCCGCCCCCACCCCGGCACTCCCCCCCTGGACCGGTGCCGATCTCGTCGCGTCACGGTCACAACCCTGGGCAGTCGGGGAGCTATCCGATAGTTTCGCTCCACCTGCAGGAGGGATCGGGGTGATCGGGGGGATCGTGCGCGAGTTCACCACCCCCGCCCCCGCCGGACCACCGGTCACCGGCGGACTGGCCGACTCGCTGTACGACACCGCCGAACGCTCCCCCGGCCTGGTCCAGCTGGCCCGCCGCGACGGCGGGGCGCACGGCGCCCCCGGCGGCGAGTGGCACGAGGTGACCGCCGCGGCGTTCCGGGACGAGGTGCTGGCCCTCGCCAAGGGCCTGCTCACCCGCGGCGTGCGCTACGGCGACCGGGTGGCCCTGATGTCCCGCACCCGCTACGAGTGGACGCTGTTCGACTACGCGCTCTGGTCGATCGGCGCGATACCCGTCCCGATCTACCCGACCGCCGCCCCGGAACAGGTCCGCTGGATCCTCGCCGAGACACAGGCGGTCGCCTGCCTGGTCGAGAACGAGGACCACGCGATGACGGTCGGCGCCGTCTGCGACGCGTTACCCGAGCTGACCGGCATCTGGCAGCTGGACCGGGACTGCGTCGCCTCGATCGTCGAGGACGGGCGCGGCGTCCCCGACGCGCTGGTCCACCGTCAGCGGCTCGGCGTCTCGCCGGAGAACATCGCCACCGTCGTCTACACCTCGGGCACCACCGGCCGCCCCAAGGGGTGCCTGATCACGCACGCCGGCCTGGCGTCGGCGGCCGACGCGCTGCTCGACGGCTGGGGCGACATCTTCGCGGACACCGGCGGCGGCCAGGCGTCCACCCTGCTCTTCCTCCCGCTGGCGCACGTGTACGGGCGGATGGTGCAGATCGCGGCGGTCCGCGCCGGGTTCCGGATCGGCCACGTCCCCGAGGTGTCGACCGACCTCCTGCTTCCCGCCCTCGCCTCGTACCGCCCGACCTTCCTGCACGTCGTCCCGTACGTGCTCGACAAGGTGTTCCAGCAGGCCCGGCGGGCCGCCGAGGAGGCGGGGCGCGGCGAGCTCTTCGAACAGGCCCGCCAGGTGGCGGTCGACTGGGCGACCGCACGGGAGCAGCGCGCCTTCGGACAGGGCCCCGGTCCGGGCCCCGGCCTGCGGCTGCGTCACCTGGCCTACGAGCGGACGGTCTACCAGCGGCTGCGCGCGGTGTTCGGAGGCCGGGTGCGCGGCGTGATGTGCGGCGGTTCGACGCTCGACCGCGAGGTCGCCCTCTTCTTCACCGGGATCGGCTTCCAGCTGTACGAGGGGTACGGGCTGACCGAGACCTCGGCCGCCGTCACCGCCAACCCCGCCGGACGCCGGCGGGCGGGCACGGTCGGCCGGCCGGTCCCCGGCGCCACCGTGGCCATCGCCGACGACGGCGAGGTGTGGGTACGCGGCCCCGGCGTCTTCGACGGCTACCTCAACCACCCGCGCTGCACGGCCGAGTCGCTGTACGACGGCTGGTTCGGCACCGGCGACCTCGGCAACCTGGACGAGGACGGCTACTTGACGATCACCGGCCGCAAGAAGGACCTGATCGTCACCAGCAGCGGCAAGAACCTCGCCCCCACCGCCCTGGAGAACCGCGTGGAGGCGCACGCGCTGGTCTCCCAGTGCCTGGTGGTCGGCGACGACCGCCCGTACGTGGCCGCGCTGATCACGCTCGACCCGGCGGCCCTGGCGCACTGGCTGAAGTCGCGCGGGCGCGAACAGCTGGACCCGTGGGCGGTGCTCTCGGACGCGGACCTGCACGCCGAGATCCAGCGGGCGGTGGCGGCGGCCAACACGGCCGTCTCCCGGGCCGAGTCGATCCGTGCGTTCCGGCTGCTGCCGCGCGAGTTCGGGCTGGACCAGGGACTGATGACGCCGTCACTGAAGCTTCGGCGGGCGGCGATCACGGAGTACTACGCGGACGACATCGAGGAACTGTACGTCCCCTGACGGGTCGTCTTGTCCCGTTTGCCGCCCCGGAGACGGCGCACGGTTCACCGGCGGTTCCCTTGACGATCCGAGTGGTCCAGTCCATTGTTGCCTCGGTCTGAGTGCGGCACGCCCAAGGCTCCCGCCCCTCGGGGAGCGCCCCAACCCGTTCTCCGCGCGCCCTCCCCACGGGCGCGTCCCCCACGCAGGAGTCGCCACGTGTCCATGTCCTCGCGCCTGTCCGCGCGCCTGTCGCCCCGCCCGGCCTCCCCGCGCGCCACCTCGCGGGTCGCCGCCCGCCTCTCCGCGCTGGCCGCCTCGGCGGCGCTGCTGGCCGCCGGCTTCGCCGCGCCCGCCTCCGCGGACGCCCCGAACGCCTCCGCGCCCTCCGTCAACATCGCCACCAACCCCGGGTTCGAGATCCCCGCGTCCTCGCTCGCCGAGTGGGGCAGCGTGCCCGGCTGGCGCTGCACCGGCGGTCCGGCCGAGGCCGCCCTGACCACCGTCGCCCCGCACTCGGGCACGTCCGCCCTCGGCGTCACCCCGGCCGGCGACGACTCCACCGGCGAGTGCGTGCAGACCGTCTCCGTGCAGCCCAACACCACCTACACCGCCTCCGCCTGGGTCCGCGGGAAGTACGTCTTCCTCGGCGCCACCGGCACCGACCGCCCGACCGCCCCCGCCTGGACGGAGAACACCAACGGCGGCTGGCAGCGCCTGACCACCCGCTTCACCTCCGGACCGACCGCGAGCACCGTCCGCCTCTACGTGCACGGCTGGTACCAGCAGGGCCCGTTCGCCGTCGACGACGTCCAGGTGGACGGAGCCCTGCCCGCCCCCGCGACCGGCGCGGGCTCCGTGCCGACCAGCGACAAGGTGGTCTTCTTCACCGTCGACGACGGCTGGCAGCGCACCCCCGAGGCCGAGCGGTTCATCACCGACCACAAGCTGCCGATCACCGCCTTCCCGCTGCCGATGCCGGCCGCCGCCGACCCGGGCTTCTTCCAGCGGGTCACCGCCGCCCCCGGCTCGTCCATCCAGAACCACAGCGTCTCGCACGCGGACCTCAGCACGCTCTCGCTCGCCGAGCAGCAGGTGGAGATCTGCGACGCCCGGGACGCCCTGACCCGGACCTTCGGCACCACCCCGACCGTCTTCCGTCCGCCGTACTTCGCGTGGAACGCCGTCACCCTGCAGGCCGCCGCCAACTGCGGCTTCCGCCACGTGCTGACCGCCAACGCCGACTTCAGCTGGGGCGCCTCCAACGTCTGGCACGAGGGCACCCTCTCGCCCGGCGACGTCGTGCTGCTGCACTGGACCGACACCCTCGCCACCGACCTCCCGCGCGCGCTGGCCGCCGCCGAGGCCGCCGGCCTCAAGCCCGCGGGTCTGGCCTCCTACCTGCGCTGAGACCTCCGCGGCAGGGCGCGTCGCCGGTCCCCAGGGACGGGCGGCGCGCCCTTCGTCCTGTCGCGACCGGGTGACGGGGCGGGTGGGTGAACGCGTGGGCGCGTGACGGCCCGGGATCGTGACGGTTCGGGATCGTGACGGCCGTGTTCCTCGACGCCGCCCCGACCGGCCCGGCGGCCCTCCGGATCCCGCTCGTTGACAGACGGCGGGCCCGGTGGCTCTAATGATCAGGTGCAGCGTGGCGCCGGCCAAAGAGAACTGGGCCGGCCGGTGGCCGAGCGAGCACCTTTCACCGAGGGACGATGCGCGATGAGTTCACACTCCGCTCCCCTGATCTGACCCGAGCGGCCGCGGCGGTTGCCCGCGCGCTCGCTTCGTCCTGTCGCCTGCCGCGCCGGAACCGGTGTGCCGCTGTGGCCTTCACTCCCCTCGTTCGGAGACTCCACAGACGTATGTCCGTTTCTGCCAGTCCCATCTCCCCGTCCGATCCCCCCGGCTCGTCCGGCTCGTCCGGCCCGTCCGGTTCCTCCGATTCGTTCACTCCGCCGGGCTCGTCCGACACGCCCGACCCCCGGTCCTCCGGTTCCTTCGACTCGTTCAACCAGGCGGTCGTCGCGGAGTTCCGGTCCAACGGCGGACGGGTCGGCGGCCCCTTCGAGGGCAGCGACCTGCTTCTCCTCACCACCTCCGGGGCCGTCACCGGCCGGCCGCACACGGTACCGCTCGGGTACGTGCGGGCGGAGGGGCTGCTCCTGGTCATCGCCTCGGCGGCCGGGGCGCCCGAGCACCCGCAGTGGTACCGCAACCTGCTCGCCAACCCGGTGGTCGGGGTGGAACTCGGCACCGGGACCTTCGACGCGGTCGCCGTTCCGAGCGAGGGCCCGCGACGGGACCGCCTCTTCGCGGCCGTGGTGCGGGCGGCCCCCGGGTACGGCGACTACCAGACACACACCGACCGGGTGCTCCCCGTCGTCGTGCTGGAGCAGTCCGGCACCGACCCGGCCGGGGCCGGGTCCCCGGAACCCCGTGAGGTGGCGAACCTCGCCGACAAACTCCTGGAGGTGCACACCTGGCTGCGCTCCCAGTTGCGGCACGTACGGGCCGAGACCGAGGCGCACTTCGCTCGCGGCCCGGCGGCCGCGACCGGGCGGGCGCCGGAGGGCCGGTCGGCGCCGGGCGGCCGGTCGGCGGCGGGCGGAGGCCCGGCCGCGGACTCCGGGAACGCTCCGGCGCTCGGACTGCAGATCCGCCAGCACTGTCTGGCGTTCTGCCAGGGCCTGACCGTGCACCACACCGGCGAGGACCACGGCGTCTTCCCGGCCCTGGCCCGCAGCCACCCGCACCTCCGGGAGGTGCTCGACCGGCTGGCCGAGGAGCACCGGGCGGTGACCCGGCTCAAGGACGAGCTGGTCGCGCTGGTGTCCGACATCGGCGCGGCCGAACCTGAGCGGTTCCGGGCCGAGCTGGCCCGGATGTCCGCCGAACTGGAGGCCCACCTCGCGTACGAGGAAAGGGAGCTGCTGCCGGTGCTCGCCCTGATCCCCTTCCCGCCGGGGCGGTGAACGCGGCCCCTGGATCGCGGTGCCCATCTTGACGACGCCGTGGGCGCCGGCGGCCTTCAGCGCGGCCTCGTCGACGAG
>NZ_JBEXNT010000232.1:0-7516 GCF_040611255.1 Kitasatospora sp. NPDC002965
CCGCCGGCGTCCCCACCCCCGCGGGGCCCGGTCCCCCCGTCGGGCCCCGTTCCTCCGTGGGCGCCGCCCCCGTCGGCGCCCACGCCCCCGCCACCCCCGGACGAGTCCGGGCCGCCTCCGCTCCCGCCACCCTGCCGCCCCTGTCGTCCTGGACGGTGAAGGCCGTTCTGCACGGTTTCCTCCTGTGGTGTGCGGGGCGGTCGTCCGGCGCCTCGACGCGCGCCGCCGGACGGTGGTGCGACCGCGGTCCCGGCCGGTGCGGCAGATCCGAATCTCGCAGCCGGGACTTGCCCGGACCTTGCGAGGGGTGTTGAACCCGCAGGTCAGCGCCGATGTCGCGTTCCGGCGGCGATGGCTACGCTTGCCACGGGCGGCCCGCTCCCCGCCCTGATTCCGCTCGAAAGCAAGGAGATTGACGACATGTCAGTTCGGATCCGCTTGCTCGGGGGCGTCGAGGTGCTGATCGGCCGGCGGGCCGTCGACCTGGGGCACCCGCGCCAGCAGTGCGTGCTGGTGGCCCTGTTGGCCGATCGTGACGCCTGCGTGACCGCGGAGCAGCTGCTCGAACGGGTCTGGGGCGAGGCCCCGCCCCGTGGCGGCCGGAGCACCCTCTACAGCTACCTCTCCCGGCTCCGGCAGGCCCTGGAGGGGTCCGACGAGGCCAGGATCGAGCGCCGGGGCGGCGGGTACGCGGTCGACGTGGACCCCATGGCGGTCGACCTGTACCGCTTCGCACGCTGGACGGGCGAGGCGCGGACCGCCGAACCCTCTCGCGCCAGGCTCCTGTTGGAGCAGGCGGTGGCGCTCAGACGCGGCACGCTGCTGCCCAGGATCGACACGCCCTGGCTGAACGAACTGCGGACGCGGCTCGACGAACGGCACCGTACCGCCGAGGCCGACCTGATGGACCTCAGACTCGACTGCGGCGAGCACGCGGAGGTGCTCGCCGACCTGCAGCGACTCGTGACGGGCCACCCCCTCGACGAGGGCCCGGCGGGCCGGTTCATGCTCGCCCTGTACCGCAGCGGACGCCAGGCGGACGCACTGGAGCACTACGAGCGCACCCGGAGGGAGCTCGCGGAACAACTCGGCGTCGAGCCCGGTCCGGAGCTGCGCCGTCTGCACCTGCGCATCCTGGCCGCCGATCCCGCACTGGAGGCGCCGAGGACGGAGTCGGCCCCGGTGGCCGCCGCGCCGCCGTCCGCCGAGCCGGGGTTCGTCGTGCCGCGCCAACTGCCCCTGCCGCCGGACCGGTTCACGGCCCGGGAGGCGGAGCTGGAGCGGCTCGGTCCGCGTCGGGGCGAGGGTGCCCGCCCCGTCCTGGCGGTCACCGGGGCGGGCGGGATGGGCAAGACCTGGCTGGCTCTGCGCTGGGCCTACGACAACCTGGACTCCTTCCCCGACGGCCAGTTGTTCGTCAACCTGAAGGGCTTCGATCCCTCCGAGCCCCCGATCCGGCCGCAGACCGCCCTGCGCGGCTTCCTCGAAGCACTCGGGGTCGCCCCGCACGCCGTGCCGACCGACCTCCACGGGCAGACCGGCCTCTACCGCAGCCTGACGGCGGCGAAGCGGATCCTCGTGGTGCTGGACAACGCCCACGACACCGAGCAGGTCCTCCCCCTCCTGCCCGGCGGCCTCGGCTGCACCGCCCTGGTCACGAGCCGCCGTCGACTGCCCGGCCTCGTCGTGGCGCACGGAGCGCACGTGCTGACGCTGGGCGCGCTGTCCGGTGAGGACTCCGCCCGGCTGTTCGGCAGCCACCTCGGACACCCGCGTCCGGAGGCCGAACGGGCCGCCACCGACCGGCTGCTCGCGCTGTGCGGAGGGATGCCCCTGGCGATCGGTGTCCTCGCCGCGCGGGCGGCCGACCGGCCCGAACTCGCCCTGTCCGCGCTGGCCGAGGACCTCGGCAGGGTGCGCAACACCCTCGACGCGTTCGGCGCCGGCGACGGTGACACGACCGCCGACGTCCGGGCCGTCCTCACGTCCTCCTACCGGACGTTCGGCGGGCCCGCGCAACGGCTCTTCCGCCTCCTCGGCGCGCACCCCGGCCCGGACGTCTCCCTCGCCGCAGCCGCCGCGCTCGTCGGCGAGCCGGTTCCGGACGTCCGTCCGGTGGTCGCCGAACTCGCCCGCGCCCACTTCCTGACCGAGGACCGCCCGGGCCGGTACACCCTCCACGACCTGGTCCGGGCCCACGCCCTCGAACTCGTCGCGGGGGACGCGGACCGCGACGGCGCCTTCGACCGGCTGGTCGACCACTACCTCCACACCGCGCTCGCCTGCGACAGCCTGCTGAACGTCCACCAGGACACGCCGCCGCTGCCGCCGCCGCAGCCCGGCTCGGGCCCGTGGCGGCCGGCCGACGAGCAGGCCGCCCATGCCTGGTTCGCCGCCGAGTACCCGGTGCTGGGCACGCTCGTGCAGCAGGCCGGCGGCATCCGGTCGGGCACCCGGTCGGGCATCCGGCCGGGTGCCCCCGCCTGGCAACTCGCGAGCACCCTGAGCACGTTCCTCGGCAGGGGAGCACGGTGGCACGACGTGCTGGCCGTGTTCGAGGCGGCGCTCGACGCCGCCACGGCCGCCGGCGACCGGGCCGAACAGGCCCGCGCACACCGCGAACTGGGCTGCGCCACCATGGAACTGGGCCGCCACGACGAGGCCCTCGCCCACCTGGAGGAGTCGGTCCGGCTCTGCCGGGCCCTCGGGCGGCCGGAGGCCGAGGGGCATGCCGAGCTGCACCTGGGATACCTGTGGGAGGTCCGGGGGGACCAGGAACGGGCGCTGCGGCACGACCTGCTCGCCCTCGACCTGTTCGACACGGCCGGCGACGGCATCTGCCGGGCCAGGGCCCTCAACGCGGCGGGCTGGGACTACGCGCAGCTCGGCCGCTACGCCGAGGCGGCCGACACCTGCCGCCGGGCGCTGGACTACCACCGGGAGGTGGGCGACCACCGGGGCGAGGCCAACGCCCTGGACAGCATCGGATTCGCCCTGCAGGGCCTGGGCCGGTACCCGGAGGCCGCCGACTGCTACGAGCGCGCCCTGGTCATCAACCGCACCATCGGCCACCGCTCGAACGAGGCGCAGAACCTCGAACACCTCGGTGACGCGCACCACGCGGCGGGCCACGTCGCCGACGCGCGCGCCGCCTGGCAGGAGGCGGCCGAGGTCCAGACCGACCTCACGCACCGGCTGGACGACGTGGCCCGGCTCGCCGCCAAGATCCGGGACTGCGTCCCGGCCTGACCCACACGACCTCCTCCCCGCACCCCGATCCGGGGCGCCCCCGACCGACGGCCGCCGCCGTCACCCCGACCCGCCGCACCCCGACCCGCCGTCCCCGACGCACCGTCACTCCGCCCCGCGCCCCGCCCGCGGCGGAAAACGTCGGGGCCGGGCGGAGAACCCGGGCGTTCCCGGCACGGGCCGGGGGGCGCCGGGCTAGGGTTCCGCCGGAGGGGGCGGTCGGGATGACGGTGGAGTTCGGGGTACTCGGCACGATCGAGGCACGCGTCGCTGGCCGCCCCGCCGACGTGGGACACCTGCGCCAGCGCTGCGTCCTGGCCGCGCTGCTCGTGGACGCCAACCGGGCGGTGCCCGCCGACGAACTCGTCGAACGGGTCTGGGCGGGCCGGGCCCCGCAGCGGGCCATGGGCACGCTGTACAGCTACCTGTCCCGGCTGCGCCGGGCGCTGGACGGCGCGGGCACCGAGGTGCGGATCGGACGGCAGGCCGGCGGCTACGTCCTGGAGGTGGAACCGGGCGCCGTGGACCTGCACCGCTTCCGTCTGCTCGCCGCGCGGGCCCGGGCGTCGGACGGCGAGCAGGCGGCGGAGCTGATGCGGCAGGCGCTGGAGCTGTGGCGGGGGGAGGCGTTCGCCACCGTCGACACCCCGTGGTTCCACGAGCTGCGCCGCAGCCTGGAACAGGAACGCTTTTCGGCCGAACTCGACGGCACCGACCTCTCGCTCCGCAACGGCCTGCACGGCGAGGTGCTGCCCGCGCTCACCGCCCGCACCGCACAGTACCCGCTGGACGAGCGGCTGGCCGGTCAGCTGATGCTCGCGCTGTGCCGCAGTGGCCGCAGCGCCGACGCCCTGGCCCACTACCGGAGGCTGAGGCGCAGACTCGCGGAGGAACTGGGGGCCGATCCCGGCCCGGCGCTGATGCGGCTGCACCAGCAGGTCCTCACCGACGACCCCGGGTTGGCCGCCCCCCGGCCGGCCCCGCGCGCCGGTCCGCCCGCCGTCCCCGGTCCGCCCGCCGTCCCCGTGCCGCGCCAGCTCCCCGCCTGTCCGTCCTGGCTGACCGGCCGCGACCGGCAACTCGCGGAGCTGGACGGGGCGCTGTCCGCGCCGCACCCGCCCGGCGACGCGGTGGCGGTCTGCGCGGTCGGCGGCAGCGGCGGGATCGGGAAGACCTGGCTGGCCCTGCACTGGGCGCACCGGAACCTCGACCGCTTCCCGGACGGCCAGCTGTACGCGGACCTGCGCGGCTTCGACCCGTCGGGGGAGCGACTCGCGCCGACCGTGGCGGTGCGCGCCTTCCTCGACGCGCTGGGGGTGTCCTCCGACGCCGTGCCCGCTGCCGCGCAGGCACAGGCGCGCCTGTACCGGAGCCTGGTCCAGGGCCGGCGGATGCTGATCGTGCTGGACAACGCAGCCGACGCCGAGCAGGCCGCCGCGCTGCTGCCGGGCAGCGCCACCTGTGCGGTGCTGGTCACCAGCCGCCGTCGGCTGGCCGGTCTGGCGAGCGCCCACGGCGCCCGGCTGCTGACCCTCGACGTGCTGGCCCCGCCGGACGCCCGCGCGTTGATGCTCCGCCACCTGGGGCCGGCCCGCGCCGAGGCCGAACCGGCGGCCGTCACCGCCCTGCTGGAGCACTGCGCGGGCCTGCCGCTGGCGATCAGCGTGGTGGGTGCCCGGGCGGCCGCGCACCCCGGCTTCCCGCTGGCCGTGCTGGCCGAGGAGCTCAGGGACGAGTCGGCGCGACTGGACGCCCTGGACGCGGGTGACCTGACGGCCGACGTGCGGGCGGCGTTCACCGTCTCCTACCGCGCCCTGGGTGCCGGGGCGGCCGAGGTGTTCCGGCTGATCGGCCTGGCCCCGGGGCCGGAGATCGGGACGGCCGCCGTCGCGGCGCTGACGGCCTGGCCGGCCGGCGCCGTACGGACCGCGCTGCGGGAACTGGAGAACGCGCACCTCGTCCGGCAGCCCGTGCCCGGCCGCTACCGGCTGCACGACCTGGTCCGCCTCCACGCGGCCGAACGCGCACGCCAGGAGCCGGACGGCAACGACCGGGCGCTGCTGCGGCTGATGGACTTCTACGTGCACACCGCCGGATTCGCCGCCGAGCGGCTGGATCCGCACCGGGACCGGGTGAGCCCGGCGCCCGCCGGGCCCGGCGTCACCCCGGAGGAACCGGCGGACCACGGCGCGGCCCTCACCTGGTTCACGGCCGAGCACGCCGTGCTGCTCGGCGCGATCGACCGCGCGGTGTCGGCCGGTCTGGACGCGCACGCCTGGCACCTGGCGTGGGCCCTGGAGACGTTCTTCGACTTCCGCGGACACTGGCACGACTGGGCGGCCACCCAGCGGACCGCGCTGGAGGCGGCCCGGCGGCTCGGTGACCCGGCCCGGCAGGCGGGGGCCCACCGCAGCCTCGGCAGCGTGCACACCCAGATGGGTCGACCGGACGAGGGCCACGGCCACTTCCGGCACGCCCTCGACCTCTACCGGCTGCTCGACGACCGTACGGGCCAGGCGCACACCCACCGCGGTCTGGGCTGGGTGCTCGTCCAGCAGGACCGGCAGCGGGAGGCGCTCGGCCACGTCGAGCAGGCGCTCGCCCTGTACCGGCAGACGGGTCACGCGGGGGGCCAGGCCCGGGCCCTGAACAACGTCGGCTGGCTGAACATCATGCTCGGCGACCACCGCACGGCCCTCGACCACTGCGTCCAGGCGGTGCGGCTCAACCGGGAGATCGGCGACCGGCACGGCGAGGCGGGCGCCTGGGACAGCCTCGGCCACGTGCACCACCACCTCGGCGACCACGCCCAGGCCGTCGACTGCTACCGCCGGGCCCTGGAGCTGGACCGGGGCTTCGGTGACCGCTACGGCGAGACGGAGATCCTGGGCCACCTCGGCGACACCCACCTCGCCACGGGAGACCCGGACGCGGCCCGGCAGACCTGGAGGCAGGCCCTGACGATCGCCGAGGAGATCGGCCACCCGTCCACCGACGAACTCCGCGGCAAGCTCGCCGGCCTCCCCGCCGCGCAGCCCTGACGGCACCCGGACCCGTCCTCCCGCCGCACCGCCGTACCGGCGCCCCCCCCGCCCACCATCCGCGGCGCCGCGGATGGTACGGTGCGCAACCCTCACGAACGTGTCGTGCCCCCTTCACCTCGGTGACGGCCGGATGCGTCATGCTCACTGCGGCGGGGCGTCCGCCGACGCGCTCTGACAAGGGGACAGACACGTGGCCGACCGCCGCTCCCTCACCGGCACCTTCTTCACCGGCCTGCTCGTCGCGGCCGCCGTCCTGCTGCCGGTCCGGCCGGTCACGGCCGCGGTCGGTCCCGGCGACCTCCCGTTCGGCTCGGCCACCACCGTCGGTCTGCACAACACCTACGACCCGGCGGCGTTCGGCTTCCTCGCCCAGGGACTCGACACGGGCACCGGCATGATCGAGCTGGACGCCTGGACGGACACCGTCACCAAGGAGTGGAAGGTCAGCCACTCCAACCCGCTCGGCAACGCCAACAACTGCGTCAGCGCGAGCACCCCCGCCCAGCTCTACACCGGCGGGGGCGACAAGAACCTGGAGACCTGCCTGGACGACGTCCGGGTCTGGCTCGGTGCCCACCCCGGCGCCGGCCCGCTCGTCATCAAGCTGGAGCTCAAGGCGGGTTTCGCCGGCAACCGCGGCATGGGCCCCGCCCACCTCGACTCGCTGATCGCCGCTCATCTGGGCGCCGCCGTCCTGCGCCCGGCGGACGTGCTCGCCAAGCCCGGCGGCGGCTCGTACGCGACCGCCGACGAGGCGGTGCGCGCGGGTAACTGGCCGACCAGGGCGGCGCTCGCCGGGCGGGTGCTGGTGTACGTGATCCCCGGCTCCTTCGAGGAGGGCAACCCCTTCGACACCCTGCCCACCGACATCGAGTACGCCCGCCACCTGCGCGACCTGGCCGCGGCGGGCCGGACCGGCGAGGCGCGGATCTTCCCCGCCGTGCACGGCGCCGCGTCCGGCGACCCGCGCACCAAGTACGCGGAGACGTCGATCCGGCCGTGGTTCGTGGTGTTCGACGGTGACGCCGCCGCCTACGCCGGCGGGATCGACACCTCCTGGTACGACGCGCGCCACTACCTCCTGACGATGACCGACGCCCACAAGGTCGCCCCGGCCATCAGCGCCACCCGCCGAGGGCGGCGGGCAGGGCAAGGGTGTCAGTGGTCATGGTGCGGGTCATCCCCCCTGGGACGGTGACTGCCCGGCGACGGCGACTGCTGCC
>NZ_JBEXNT010000233.1:0-7310 GCF_040611255.1 Kitasatospora sp. NPDC002965
GGTGTGGTGGTACGCGCTGGGCATCTGCGGCCCCGGCGAGGACTGACCCGCCGTCCCGTCCGGCCACCCCCCCACGGGCGGACCCGGCCCCCACCCCCCCCCCCCGCCCCGGGCGGGCCGGGCGGACGGCCGGCGCGGCCTGGTCCTGGACGGTGGGCCGGGGCGGGGCGGCCCGGTCCCGCGCGGTCGGCCCGGGCCGGGCGACGGTCCGGCGGGACGGAGCCGCAGTGCGGCTGAGCGGCTGGCGATCCATCGGGGTCCTCGATTCTGGCCTGCGCCGGAGGGCCCGGCACGCCTCCCGCCCACCCTCCGGGGGCCGGGGCGGGCCTGCCATCAGGGCTGGTGCGTTCGGGTGAGCACCCTCCGGAGCCGCCCCCGGGGCACCCGGGCGGGAGCCCGGCGGTGCCCCGGGGGCGGTACCCGGCACCGCAGACCCGGGGCCGCGGTGCCCGGGCGGGAGGCCGGAGCGGCGCCCGGCGCGCCCCGGAGGGCGGCCGGGGGTCGGCCCGGCACACCCCCGGGGAGCGCCCGCAGGTGCTCAGGAGAGCCCCGCGCCCTCCTGCTCCTGCGCCTCCACCGCCGCCCGCTCCTCCTGCAACCGGACGACGTGCCGGCGCCGCGCCACCACCCCGTACGCCGAGGCCGCGCTGCCGGCGAAGGCCAGCACGCCGACCCACGGCCGGTTGAAGACGTGCCCGGTCAGGTGGTCCAGCGAGTACCGGCCGGGGCCGGCCAGCCCCAGCGCCAGACCGGCCGCCCCCAGGAAGGCCGGGTACTCGTAGCCGCCCGAGGTCATGAAGAACCCGGCCGGGGCGTGCACGGCGACCGCGCCCGCCATGGTGCCGGCGACCACGGCGCCGGCCGCGGGCGTGGCCAGGCCGGCGACCAGCAGCGCGCCGCCGCCCGCCTCGCCGAGCCCCGCCGCCAGGGCGCTCTGCCGGGCCGGGTGGAAGCCCATCGCCTCCATCGCCTTGGCGGTGCCGTCCAGGCCACCGCCGCCGAACCAGCCGAACAGCTTCTGGGTGCCGTGGGCGATCAACACCCCGCCCACGGCACCGCGCAGGGCCAGCAGGCCCAGGTCGATACGGTTCAGAGCCATGTCGCATCCTCTTCCAGTCACCAGCGGAGGGACGATCCGGTTTCCATAGCACCGGACGACGCCCGGCGGCTCGACTCGGGGCCGCCATCCGGGCGATTTCAGGCCCGGCCGGGAATGAACCGCCACCGGCGTGGCCGGCGCCGGACGACACCGTGCCCGGGGGCGTGGCGGCCGGACCGCGCCGACCGCCGAAGGGATGCTTGGCCCATGTTCGTCTTCAACCTGAGCAGCGCCTTCATCGCCTTCTTCGCCGTCGTGGGCCCGCCGAAGGTCCTGCTGTCCTTCGCCCGGCTGGCCGGCACCCGGTCCACCGCGGAGCTGCGCCGGCTGGCCGCCTGGAGCACGATCATCTCGGCGGTGATCGGCGTGGTGCTCGCCTTCAGCGCCGACTTCGTCACGTCGCTGTTCCACATCAGCGACCAGTCGTTGCAGCTGGCCGGCGGGACGATCTTCTTCACCTACGCGATGGCACTGGTCTTCGGCGTCCACCTGGGCGGGGGCACC
Source organism: Kitasatospora sp. NPDC002965 (assembly GCF_040611255.1). NCBI lineage: Bacteria > Bacillati > Actinomycetota > Actinomycetes > Kitasatosporales > Streptomycetaceae > Kitasatospora > Kitasatospora sp. NPDC002965. Next base: position 1,604 of record NZ_JBEXNT010000233.1, read on the forward strand.
GACGAGGAGGACGAGCACCTCGCCAACCCGATGGTGGACGGCATCCGCGAACTGCTGCTGCCCTACATCGCCAGCCCGCTGGCGGTCACCGCGGTGCTGGTCGGCTCGCTCACCAAGGACGACTGGGGCTGGCGGGTCACCGTGGCCGGCGCGTACCTCGCCGTCGTGCTGATCAACTACGTCTGCGTGTCCGTCCTCGCCCCGCTGATGCGCCACACCCACCGCACCTCGCTGGAGGTGGTCTCCCGGCTGCTCGGCCTGCTGCTGGCGGCGGTCGGCGTCGAACTGTTCCTGAACGGACTGGCCGGGCTGGGCCTGCACCTGCCCGACGGGCACTGAGCCCCGACGGGCAGGGCGGCGGCCGGGCATGGGAGGCGGCCCGGCGTGGGAGGCGGCCGGCACGGCGCCGGGCGGGTGGGGCCGTGGTCGGCCCGCCCCGCTCAGCCGGCCGTGGTCAGCCGGACCATCACCTCGCCGATCCGGTCCCGCACCAGCGGGTCCGCGACCAGCCCGTCCGGCCCGACGTCCCCGCGCGCCAGCGGGACCCGCACGCAGGCCTCCTCCACCACGACCGCCCCGGTGTACCGGAGCACGGTCCGGAGCGCCTCCTCCGCACCGAGCCCCCGGCCCGGCCCGGCCGTGCTGATCCAGGCGGCCGGCTTCTCCGCGATCTCGATGCCGCCCACCGTCCAGTCCAGCAGGTTCTTGAAGGCGCCCGGCAGGGTGCCCGCGTACTCGGGGGCGCAGATCAGCAGCGCGTCTGCGGCCTCGATCGCGGCCCGCAGCCCGGTGACCGGCTCCGGCAGCGGGTCGGTGTCCAGATCCGGGTTGAAGTGCGGCAGCCCGCCCAGACCCGTGTAGTAGGTGGCGGTGATGCCCTCGGTGACGCGCGCGACGGCGGCGGCCGTGCGCAGCACCGTCTCGTTGGCGGATCCGGCGCGCAGGCTGCCCGGGAGCAGCAGGATGTGACGGTCGTTCGGGTCGTTCGGCATGGCGAGGAACCTACTCCCTCCGCCGGCCCCGGTCCGCCGCCGGGCCGTCCACGCCGCCCGGCCGCCCGTGCACCGCTTCCGCCCCCGGGCTACGGCACCTCCACCGGCCGCCAGGGCACCGGGCTGGAGAGGATCATCGAGCTGGACGGCTGCCCGTAGCCGCCGAGCCGGTCGGTCAGCGCCTCGAAGTCGGCCATCGTCGGCACCGCGACCAGCAGGACGCAGCAGGCCCCTCCGGTCACCCGGTGCAGTTGGAGCACCTCCGGCCAGGCCGCCACCGCGGGGTCGCGCAGCAGGCAGCGCGGTCCGTAGCACTGGATCTGCACCAGGGCGGTGATCGGCAGCCCGGAGCGGGTCAGGTCCACGTGGGCGTGGTAGCCGGTGATCACCCCGTCGGCCTCCAGACGGCGCACGCGTTCGGCGACGGCGGGTGCGGAGAGGCTCACACGGCGGGAGAGTTCGTTGTACGAGAGCCGGGCGTCGGCCTGCAGCTCGGCCAGCAGACGGCGGTCGACGGCGTCCATCACGGCTCCTCGCGGATCGGTTTCGAGTGGCTGGATCCCGCTGCTTTGCGATCGTGAGGAGAATCGGGAAAACGCCTCTCGTACGACAGGCCCGGTCGCGGTTACCGTGCCCGCCACCCATTCAAATGCGGGCCGGGGCCGCCGCACAATGGGGCCGCGGCGACGTCCGGGGCGGCAGGACCGAATTCCGGGCCCGTCCGGTTATCGGCCGTCCGGCTGTCGGACCCCTGGATGTCCGTCGCCGCAGAACCAGAAGGGATCGGCATGGGTCACGACACGGTGGAGACACCCAGCCTGTCGTTCGGTCGGGGCGGGGAGCCGGGTCGGGGCACCCCGTACGCCCGCTACGCCCGGCTGGAGGAACTGCACAGCCTGCAGCACCCGCTCAGCAAGGTCCCGGCGGAACTCTCGTTCATCGTCACCACCCAGGTGATGGAGCTGCTCTTCGACCTGTTGCGGCACGAGTGGACCCTCGCCCAGCAGGCGATGCGCGAGGACGACCTGCCGACCGCGCTGGCCGCGCTGCGGCGCGGCACGCACGCCCAGGACGTGCTGGTGGAGTCCTGGGACCTGCTGGCCGCGCTGACCCCGCAGGAGTTCAACGCCTTCCGCTCGGTGTTCGGCGAGGCCTCGGGCTTCCAGTCGTCGGCCTTCCTGCACCTGGAGTTCCTGATCGGCAACAAGAACGCCGCGCTGCTGCGGATGTACCGGGACACCCCGGAGACGCTCGCCGAGCTCACCGGCGTGCTGCACGCCCCCGGTCTGTACGACGACGCGCTGGCGCTGCTGGCCCGGCGCGGCCTGGCGGTGCCGCACGAGGCGTCCGACCAGCGGTACCAGGAGGACGAGGCGGTGACGGCGGCCTGGCGGCGGGTCTACACGGAGCCGGAGTTCGCCGGGCTGCTGCCGCTCGCCGAGGCGCTGCTGGACGTCGCCGAACGGGTGACCCGCTGGCGTCAGCGCCACCTGGCGTCGGTGAAGCGGTCGATGGGCGCCAAGCCCGGCTCGGGCGGTTCGAGCGGCCTGACCTGGCTGCGCCGCGCGGCCGAGCAGGACGTCTTCCCGGAGCTGTGGACCGTCCGGAACGAGCTGTGACCGGCGCGGCCGGCGACACGGGCAGAACGAACGAGAGGCTGGGCATGATCACGCGCGAGGAGTGCGGGGCGCTGGACGCCGCCGACCCGCTGGCGGCGTTCCGCGGGGAGTTCGCCCTCCCGCCGGGGGTGGTCTACCTGGACGGCAACTCGCTCGGCGCGCTGCCGGTCCGCACCCCCGGGCGGGTGCGGCAGGTCGTCGAGGAGGAGTGGGGCCGGGAGCTGATCCGCAGCTGGAACGACGCGGGCTGGTTCGAGCAGCCGTACCGGCTGGGCCGGCGGATCGCGCCGCTGGTCGGAGCCGCCCCGGAGGAGGTGGTGGTCTGCGACACCACCTCGGTGAACCTGTTCAAGGTGCTGACCGCCGCCCTGCGGCTGCGCCCCGGTCGGGGGGCGGTGCTCGGCGACGGCGCGGCCTTCCCGACCGACCTGTACATCGCCGAGGGCGTGACCGGGCTCGTCCCCGGCGCCCGCAGCCTGCTGGTGGACCCGGCGGAGCTGGACGCCCACCTGGACGCGGACGTCGCCGCGGTCGTCCTCTCGCACGTCGACTACCGCACCGGCGAGCTGCTGGACATGCCCGGGATCACCGCCCGGGTGCAGGCCGCCGGGGCGCTGATGATCTGGGACGTCTGCCACTCGGTGGGCGCGCTTCCGGTCGAACTCGGCGCGAGCGGCGCGGACTTCGCGGTCGGCTGCACCTACAAGTACCTGAACGGCGGACCCGGTTCGCCGGCCTTCCTCTACGTGGCCGGCCGGCACCTGGAGGTCGGCCCGGAGCAGCCCCTGAGCGGCTGGTTCGGACACGCCCGCCCGTTCGCCTTCGAGCCGGGCTACGCGCCGAAGGACGGCATCGGCCGCTTCCTGACGAGCTCGCCCTCGCTGCTCGGACAGGCCGCGCTGGAGTCCTCGCTGGACGTCTGGGAGCGGGTCGACCGGGCCGCCGTCCGGGCCAAGAGCCTGGCGCTGACCGACCTGTTCGTCTCGCTCGTGGAGGGGCTGGACGGGATCGAGGTGGCGACCCCGCGGGAGCACGCCCGGCGGGGCAGCCAGGTCGCGCTGCGGCACGCCGACGGCTACCCGGTGGTGCAGGCGCTGATCGCGCGCGGGGTGATCGGGGACTTCCGGGCGCCGGACCTCATGCGGTTCGGCTTCACCCCGCTCTACCTCTCGTACACCGACGTGTGGGACGCCGCGCGGCACCTGGCGGAGGTGCTGGAGAGCGGCGAGTGGAAGGACGAGCGCTTCGCCCGCCGCGGCGAGGTGACCTGACCGGCCCGGGCGGCCCCTCCCCCGCAGGACCGGGCGAGGGGCCGTCGTCGGGCCGGGGCCGCCGCCGCCGGACCTCCGTCGGGGCCGTCGTCGGGCCGGCTTCAGACCGCCGTCAGTTCGGCGATCAGCCGCCGGTAGACCCCGAAGGCCGGCTTGGGCGTGTAGTCGTCCCGGAGCAGGCCGAAGTGGTGGAAGAGACCGGGGCCGGCGCTGTCCGCGTCCCGGAGGCCGAAGTGCCCGTAGCCGGTGACGTTCAGCTCGGCGGCGAGGCCCGCGACCGTCCGGACCACCTCCTCCACCACCTCGGCCTGCCGCCCCTCCGAGCGGTCCGGCCCGGTCGGCCAGCCGTGCTCGCAGATCCGGATCGGCACCGCCGGGCCGATACCGGCCGCGGCGACGCTCTCCTTCCGGAAGCCGGCGAGCACCGCCGCGACCACCTCGGCGAGCCGCTCGGCCGGGACGGGGCGGAAGACGTCGGGGAAGAAGTCCAGACCGACGTAGTCGAGCGCGCGGTGGAACCGCTCGTCGGCGAGCGCGCCGAGGTCCGGCCAGAACGTGTCGGCGGGGTCGAAGGTCAGCACCGCGTTGAACCCCACCGCGAGGTCGAGGCCGCAGGCCAGTGCCTCCTCCTTGGCCGCCACCACCCCCTGGACCAGGGCCTGCCGGACGTTCGGGACGGAGCCGTCGAGCACCGGCGAGTCGGCGTTCGGCTCCTCGCAGATCTGGAGCACCCCGATCCGGTGGCCCTCGGTGCGGACGGTCCGCCGGACGAAGTCGAGCCAGCCGTCCAGCCGTCCGGTCGGCTCGCGGAACTGCAGGACGAGGTCGAGCCGGCGGCCCTCGACGGCGTAGCGCTCCGGCCCGGCCGGGGTGGGCGGGGTGGCCGGCCCCTCCGGGTACGAGCGGTAGGCGCGGACGAGCAGGGTGGGCGCCCCGCCCTGGAGGTCACGCAGCGCGGCCGTGATCCGGTCCGGGTCGTCGGGGCTCACGGGTGCGACCGTGCCGGTGTCGTCGCCGAGCAGGCCGCCGGGATAGATGCCGAAGGTGAAGGTCATGCCTCACCGTAGCCGAAATTATTGATGTCACTGCAAGTTTGGTGCGGCACTATGATTTCGGCATGGGACTTCGCGAGGACAAGAAGCACCGGACCCGCGCCCTGCTGGCCGACACCGCCATGGGGCTGTTCGCCGAGCGCGGGTTCGAGCAGGTGACCGTGGTCGAGGTGGCCCGGGCCGCCGGGGTCTCGCCCAACACGGTGTTCAACTACTTCCCCACCAAGGAGGACCTCTTCTTCGACCGGCAGGACGAGGTGGAGGGTCACCTGGCGCGAGTGGTGCGGGAGCGTCCGGCGGGCGCGTCCGTCGTGGACGCCGTCCGGACGGACCTGCTGGCCGGGCTGGACGCGGGCGAGCCGACGTACGGGCTGAGCCCGCAGGCGGCGGTGTTCTGGCGGTTGGTCGCGGAGAGCCCGGCGCTCCGCGCGCGGCTGCTCGATCTGGGCGAGCGCGCCGAGCGGGCGCTGGCGGCGGCACTGGCCGAGGAGGCCGGGACACCCGCGGACGCCCCGCTCCCCCGGCTGGTCGCGGGCGCGATCGCCGGGGCGCACCGGGCGGTGTTCGCGGAGATCCGGCGGGGCATGGTGGCGGGCGAGCCGGTGGACGCGGTCCGCACGAGGGTGGAAGCCGCGGTGACCGCGGGGTTCGGCCTGCTGGGGTCGGGCCTCGCGGGGTGGCCGCCCACCCGGTGAACGGCCACCGGACCGCGCACCCCGGGTGGGCGCCGGTCCCGGTGGGAACGGACCGGGCCGCCCGGTCGAGGTGACCGG
>NZ_JBEXNT010000234.1:0-7107 GCF_040611255.1 Kitasatospora sp. NPDC002965
CGCGCCGTCTGCTCCGCAGACATGACGCGCCGTCACTAGCGTGACGGAGTGACGTTGCGTGACTCCGTCACGCGGGTGCGGAGAGTAGTCGTGGCGGCGCTTGCCGGGTGGTGGTGGGGGTGGCCGGCCCCGGGCCGGGTGCCCGGTCCGACTCTCGGCGCTCCGCACCTCGGGCCGGATCCGGGCTCCCCTGCCCTGGCAAAAATGCAGGTCAGGGGCGGTTTGGGCGCACTCCGTGCGCCAGGCTGACCGGGAGGAGGGGATGGCCTCGGGCCTGTGTTCGGCAGGCGGGCCCGTACGGGGCGAGGAAGCCGGCCCCTCCTCGTCGTTGCAGTCTGTCACCGAACAGGGGTGGGCGCAACCCCCAACCCTCTCATGCGGACTCCGCCACGCAGTGGTCTACACCTCTGCAAGTGGTCTAGACCGATCCCCCATTGATCCTACCCCTGATAGGCCGTCAGATCCATTGTGGCGGCGTATCAGAAATCCACCGTCAGCCGATCCCGCCACAGGCGGGGTGCCCATCCCGCAAAGCATCGATATCCCGCCCGACCCTGTATCAGAAATCCGCCGTCAGCCGATCCCGCTAAAGCCGCTGTGCGTCCGCCGCATTGCATCCGGAAATCGGGGGTGATCGGCAGCCACTGGCCGTTCACGATATCGCGTGAATTGCGGGTAGAACCGTATCGCCTCATATTCTGCCGTCCCATGCGAATTTCCCATGAGTTCCGGGCGTGGAAATGGCCTGCCTCGGGGTGTGCCCCGGGGCAGGCCGTCGGGGAGCGTCAGCGGCGGCTGGCGAGGCGGTCGGCCAGGGCGTCGGGGCGGCGCGGAGACCACTCGCCGCTCTGCGCCGGCAGGTCGTCCACCCGCCCGGCGAACAGGGGCGCCAGCGCGGCGTGCAGTGCCTCGGGGGAGGCGAGCAGCGGCACCGGGAGCGGCTCCCAGCTCCATGGGGTGATCTCGCTGTCCTCGTTGACCAGTGCGGTCCAGAGCCACCCTTCCTTCTCTCCCCAGGCGATGGTGAGGCCCCAGGGCCAGTGCTCGGCGTCGACCAGCGGCGACAGCATGGCCGGCGCCGTTCGGGCGCCGTGCGCGTCGTACTGGGCGGGGACGAGCCGGTCGGCGGGCATCGAGGCGGCCTCCGACGCGGTGGCGGGGCGCGGTTCGGTGCGCCGGTACCAGAGCTGGATGGTCAGCTCGCCGGCGACGTGGTCGGTGTACCAGTCGTCGGGGGCCCGGTAACCGCCCGGGCCGTCGATGTTGGCCACGGCCTCGGCGTACGCCTGGTGCGGCAGAACGCCGAGGCCGGTGGTGGTGATGGTGTCGCTCACGGGACCTCCAGATGAGTGATGAGGAGTCGGATCCTGCCGGAGAACGGCCCGCCGCCGACCGCTGATTCAGCGGTCGGCGGCGGACCGTTCCGATCCGCGCCGGGGGCCGGCTACCCTCCGGCCGCGACCCGGCGCAGTAAGAGGAGGCGGTCGGCGGTGCCGGGCGGGGTGGGGGTGCCGGTGGTCACGGCCGTTCCTCCTCGACGCGCACGATCCGGTACAGGCCGTCGCCGTAGAGGTGGCCGTCGTGCTTCTTCCTGGTCAGGCGCACCGCGTCCTCCACCGAGGTGGCGTAGGCGTGCGTGACGATCACGGAGTAGCCGGGGTGTGCCGGGTCCACCCGCCTGGCCGTGAGCTGGTAGTTCCACCGCTTGCGGTCGGGGTCGTCGTGCTCGTCCGTCGCATCGAGGCGCAGGGCGCCGACGGACATCTTCCGGAGCAGGAGAAGGAGGCGGTCGGCGGTGCCGGGCGGGGTGGGGCGGCGTGGTTCGCCGGTGCGCGGGTCGAGGTCGGCGCGCCACTGGGTGGCGGCCGGGCGCAGGCTGTTGACCCGGCCTTCGGGCAGCAGGGCGGTGGTGAGCTTGAGGCGGCGCAGGGCGTCGTGGAGGGGGTCGAGGTCGCCGGGGGTCCACAGGAGGACGGTGCGCTCGGCGAGGAGGTTGGTGAGGTCGGCCAGGGCGGGGGCGGGGTCGATGGCGTGGTCGGGGGCGCCGGGGGTGCGGGGGCCGGTCAGGCGCACGGTGCGGTCGTAGAGGGTGGTGCCGGTGCGGTCGAGGACGGTGAGGCGGGCGGCGGCCGGCGGGCGGGGGTTGCCGGTGGCGGTGGGCTCGCCGGGGGTGTAGTCGACGTGGAGGACGGCCAGGTGCTCGTCGGACAGGAGGCGGTCGGCGGTCTCGGCGATGTCCTGGGCGGCGGCGCGGGCCTCGGCCTGGCGGGTGCGCAGGCGGGTGATGTGGGCGCAGGTGCCGCACAGGGCCCGGCCGTCGGCTGCCGGGGTGCACGGCGTCTCGGGGTGGGCGCCGCAGTCCTCGCAGGTGCGGGTGTTGGTGGTGCGGCGGGCGGCGGCCGCGGCGAGCTGCGCGGCGGAGGCCTGGGTGGGGATCGACTCGCGCACGTCGTACAGGTCGAACGTCGCCTTCTTCCCCAGGGCGTTGCGGGTGTCGATGGTGGCGCGGGCGGGGCCGGCGGGCTGGCGGGGGAGGTCAAGTTCGGCGAGGCGGGTGCGGGTGGCGAGGTGGGCGGGGACCTCGCCCCACCAGGTGTACACGGGCAGGGTCATCGGCTGCTCTCTTTCTGGTGGTGCGGCTGCGGCCACCACTTGGTGGTGGTGGCCGCTGGGGGGGGGTCAGCGTGGGCGCGTCCACGGCGCTGGGGCCGGCTGCGGGGCGGGGGTGAGTGACTGGTCGGCGGTGCGCTCGATCTGGTGGTCGCGGACGGCGCACTCGGGGCCGCGGTCGAACGCGACGACGTAGGGGAACGGGGTCGGGTGGCGGCGGACCCGGGTGACGACGCCGAGGGTGCCGGCCGGGACGTCGACGCGGACGCGGGCGTCCTGTTCCCAGTACTCCTCGGCGGCCAGGTCCTCGTCGATCCACGTCGCGTGCACCGGCTCCAGGAGCCGGACCCGGTCTCCGTCCTCCAGGCGCAGCCCGGCGGTGAGGACTTGGGTCTGGTAGCGGAGCAGTCGGGCGAGTGCTCGTTCGCGTTCGGCGGGGTCGGTGATGGCGCCGGGGTCGAGGTTCAGGGGCGGCTGCGGGTCGGATGCCGGCGTGCCCGTGGCGACCGGGCCGGGTTGGGTGGGGAGTGGGGTGGGTGTGGTGGTCACGGCCGGCCTTTCGGGTCGGGGCTTGGATCCTTGGATCCTTGGATCCGTTGTGCCGGGCGCCCGGCCGGTGGTGGCTGTGGTTGGAGCCGCCACCGGCGGGCGGGGTAGGTGGCTGTGTGTCAGGCGCCGAGGCCGATGTGGGAGACGTACTGGTAGGCGCCGTAGTCGCTGTCGAGGTCGCTGATGATGTCGTCCCAGATCTCGGCGAGTTTGTCGGCGTCGCCGGTGGTGAGGGCGTCGACGGCGTCGTCCCAGACGTAGCGGACCTGCAGGGGGCGGATGCGCAGGTTGTCGCGGCGGCGGTTCTCGTCGACGACGTCCTGGTTGATGGGGTGGATCTCGACTTTGGTGCCGCGGCCGGCGTTGTTGAGGTGGGCCTTGAACACCGCGGGGCTGTTGAGGATGTTGGCGGCGCGCAGGTTCCAGTAGGCGGTGTCGATCGCTTCGAGGTTGGCGGGGCGGGGGCGCTGGGTGCCCTTGGTCCAGGCGCGCAGGGTGGCGGGGACGGCGGTGATGCCGGCGTCGGCGAGGGCTTGGGCGCCGCCCTTGTGGGTCATGAGGTAGCGCATGCGGGCGGTCAGGCCGCGGCGGGTGGTGGGTGGGGACTTGATGCCGCCCTCGATGATCATGCGCTCCAGGGCGTCTTCGAGGGCCCGGCCGAGGGCGTATTTGCCGTGGACGTTTCCGGGGTCGCGGTCGGCGCCGTACTTCCCGAAGTTCTTCCATCCGTCGGTCGACATTTCAGGCGCTCCGCTTCCGGGTGAGAGGCAGGGTGTACTGGTCCTTGAGTTTCATCTGGGTGGTGAGTCGGCCCTCGGTGAAAACGCTCCGCCAGTCGGTTTCGCCGGTGACGTGCAATTCGTCGGTGCCGCGCAGCCGGACAATCACGATACCGGCCTTGTGGGCACGGTGCGCCTTGTACCAGAGATTCGCGAATGCCTGGGAGCGGATGATGTGCATCCAGTCGGGTCGGCGGATGTCCCGGTTGAAAGTGGATTCGCCGATAGTCGAGGCGAATTTCGCATACATCGCCTTGACGTACTTCTCGGTGATCTGGTCGCCGTCCGCGATGGCGTTCTCGCGGGCCTGGGTGAGGACCCTGCGGAATTTCTCCAGCAGGCCCTCGCTGGAGCCCGACGTCCAGGCTTCGGTGATGTGGGGGGCGTCGGCCAGGCCGAGCTTGTGGCAGCGGATCAGCAGGCGCACGGTGGCGCCGTCCAGGAGCACGGGCCCGGTCTCGTGGCGGTTGCCGATCGGGTCGGGCAGGTCAGGGTGTTCCCAGGTGGGGCGCTTGGGCAGCAGGTAGATGCCGCTGCGCTTCGGGTCGAAGCCGCCGTCCGGCTGGTGGACCAGGGCGCCGATCGGCAGGTGGGTCTTGAGGGCGCTGCAGTAGGCGGCGTTGGTGTCCAGGACGTCCACCGCCACCTCTGCGGGGTCGCCCCGGCGGACCGACTCCATCAGGGGCGTGTTCTCCCACTTGTGGCGTCCTTCCCACACGTCGTCGGCGCCGCTGCGGGTTTTCTTGGAGAGGAATTCGAGGCGGTCCGGATAAACCGTGTGCTCGTAATTCCCGCCGACCCGGGTGGCGTCGAAGAGGGCCATTCCGTTCGGGATGGCGCGCTTCTCCAGGGCGGTGGTGGCGGCCTCGGTGTCGCCGTCGTGCTCTTCGAGGGCCTGCTCGACGGCCGAGGTGATCATGTCGAGGTAGTAGCCGAGGTCCCGGCCGGTCCCGGCGTACTCCGAGCGGGACGCGGCGGCGGACGGGGCGGAGGCCGGCCGAGCGGCCCGGCCGGGCGCGGCGGCGGAAGCAGGAGCGGGAGCGGCGGGTGCCGGTGTCGGGGTGGGGTCGGGTGCCTGGTCGGCCGGGGTGGGGTCGGGCGCGGGGGCGGCGTCCTGGACGAGCGCGGCCACCGCTGCGGCCGGGCCGGCCTGAACGGGTCCGGCGCCCGAGACGTCGACGGTGGCGGGCGCACACCAGCCGCCGAGGTGCAGCGGGCGGCCGGCCACGCGGTGGCGCACCGGTCGGCCGCACTGCTCGCACGGCGCGGCCGGGTGCTCGGCGGGTTCGCCGTCCGGGCCCCGGTCGTAGTCGACGGCCTGGACGGCTGCGGCTGCGGCTGCGGCTGCGGGCTGCTCGGCGGCGGTGTCGGCCGGGGCGTCGTCCCGCTCGCCGGGGCGCACCCAGCTCTCCGGCACCGGGGTCACGGGCGTGTAGGGGCCGGAGCGGCGGCGCGGAGCCGGACGGCGCCCCGGGTCAGGCCCTGGGGCCGCGGGGGCGGTGGCGGGGGTGGCCGGGGCGGCGGCGAAGGTGTCCGGCACCGGCTGCCGCGGGGCGGCGGTGCCGGGCGGCCAGGTCATCGACTCGGCCGCGCGGGTGGGGCCGGCGAGCAGGTCCAGCGGCGCCAGGCCCCAGTGCCGGGCCAGAGCGTCGACCTCGTCCAGACCCCAGGGCTGCGCCCCGGCCTGACGTCGACTGACCTTGTCCTGGGTCAGACCGATACCGGCGGCGAGCTGCGCCTGACTTTCGCCGGTGCGCTGCCGCAGGGCAGCGACGGTGAGCCGGAGCGTTTCCAACGTGCTGAGTGCCATGACTGCATCCTATCCATTTCTCATGGAGAATTCCCATAGATTCGGCTTGGATTCACTGGATCGGGTGATGTGGTGCGGATTCGAAGGGCGGCTGGGCGAGCCCGCCTGCCCACGGGCGGCCTGGATGACCTTGTGCGGGGCGATCAGGACCCCGCCCGGCTTGCGGGCGCGGGCGGGGCCTCCGGTCGCCCTGAGGGGCGCTCAGGGCGCTCCTCGCGCCTCCTACAGTCCGAGGTCTGACGCCAGGTTGGAGCCGGGGTTCCGCTGGGCGGTGTCGGCGGGCCCGGGTTCGATGGCGCCGATGGGGGTGAAGTCGGGCTCGTACGCGTCGTCGGCGAAGCGCCGGCCGACCTCGCTTGCGCGGGTCATGTCGACGAACCGGCTGTAGTGGCCCTGGAAGGCCACGGTGATGGTGGCGGTGGGCCCGTTTCGGTGCTTGGCGACGATGAAGTCGGCCTCGCCGGCGCGGGGGGAGTCCTTGTCGTAGGCGTCCTCGCGGTGGAGGAGGATCACGACATCCGCGTCCTGCTCGATGGAGCCGGACTCACGCAGGTCGGAGACCATCGGGCGCTTGTCGGTGCGCTGCTCGGGTCCGCGGTTGAGCTGGGACAGGGCGATGACCGGCACGCCGAGCTGCTTGGCGAGGAGCTTGAGGTTGCGGGACATGTCGCTGACTTCCTGCTGGCGGTTCTCCGCGCGGCGGCCCGCACCCTGGAGGAGCTGGAGGTAGTCGACGATGACCAGGTCCAGGCCGCGGCGCTGCTTGATCTTGCGGCAGCGGGCGGCGATGGACAGCGTGGACTGTACGGGGTTGTCGTCGATCAGCATCGGGGCGTCGGTCATGCGGCTGATCGCCCGGCCGGAGCGCACCCAGTCCTGGTCGGTCATGTCGCCCGAGCGCAGGTGGTGCAGTGCGACCTTGCCCTCGGCGGAGACGGCGCGCAGCTGGATTTCCTCGCGGCTCATCTCCATGGAGAACAGGGCGCAGGTGAGGTGGTGGCTGATGCTGGCGGAACGGGCGATGTCCAGGGCGAGTGTGGATTTGCCGAGGGCCGGGCGGGCGGCGATGACGATGAACTGGCCGCCGTGGAGGCCCTGGGTGAGCTGGTCGAGGTCGGCGAAGCCGGTCGGTACGCCGGTGATCTGGCCGCGGGTGTGTTTGCGGTCCTCGACCTTGCCCATGGTGATGTCCATGCCGTCCATCAGCGGGCCGGCGTTGTCGTCGGTGCGCTGGTCGGCGAGGGCCATGACCTCGGCCTGGGCGGCGTTGACGATCTCGTCGACGTCGCCCTCGGCGGCGTAGCCCATGCCGGCGATCCGGGTACCGGCCTCGACCAGCCGGCGCAGCACCGCGCGCTC